>DATKDW010000029.1 GCA_035512495.1 Acidimicrobiales bacterium | reverse complement strand
TGGGGCGTGCGCGTGGTCCGGGTCGAGATCCAGCGGATCGATCCGCCACCGGATGTCATGTCCGCCATGCACGAGCAGATGAAGGCCGAGCGCACCCGGCGTGCGGTGGTCACCGAGGCCCAGGGCCGGCGCGAGGCCGCCATCACCACCGCCGAGGGCGCCAAGGCCGGCGCGATCCTCGAAGCCGAGGGCTCCAAGGCCAAGCAGGTCCTCGAGGCCGAAGGTCGGGCCGAGGCGGTGCGCAAGTTCGCGGAGGCCGAGAAGTTCCGCCAGACCGCCGTGGCCGAGGGCGAGGCCGCCGCCATCCGGTCCGTGTACCAGGCGATCCACGACGGCAACCCGTCCAACGACCTCCTGGCGATCAAGTACCTCGAGACGCTGCAGAAGCTCGGTGACGGGCAGGCCACCAAGATCATCGTCCCGACCGAGCTCGGTGGTCTGGCCGGCGCGCTCGCCGGCGTCACCGAGCTGCTGGAGCGCACCGGCTCGAACGGTCGCGCCACCTCGAAGAGCTGACGGACACCGCACCGCGATGGCATCGACTCGTTCGCGCGCCCTCGCGGTACTGACCGTCGCCGGCATCGCCCTGACGAGCTGCAACGACGACGGGCGCACGCTCGCGCCGACGTCGGCCACCATGCCGCCGCCGGAGATCCCGACGACCGAACCCGCCGAGGAGATCATCGGGCTGCGGGTCACCAGCCCCGACGTCGTCGAGGGCGCCGTGTTGGATCCGGAGTTCACCTGCGACGGGGCCGGTGCAGCACCGGAGCTCGTGTTCAGCGGCGCGCCGCTGGCCGCCGCCGAGCTGGCCGTGGTGGTCGTGGACCTCGACGCCTCCGACCGTGTCCACCTGATCATCTCCGGCCTGCCGAGCACCACCGCTCGACTCGACGTGGACCAGCCGCCCGAGGGAGCGCTGCTCGGGCGCAGCGACGGCGACATCCTCGGCTGGGAGGCTCCGTGCCCACGACCGGACACCGGGGCGCACCGCTACGAGGTCCGCCTCTACGCCATGGCCGAGCCGGTCGGCCTCGCTCCGGGGTTGCCCGGCAACGAGGCTGTCGACCTGCTCGAGGGGGCGGCCATCGACGTGGCCCGCCTCCAGTTCACCTACACGGCCGCCACCACCGGCTGAGCCGCGCCTCGGTCAGGCGTAGGTGAGGCGGGTGATCCAGTCGGCGACGACGGCCGGCTTGTCGGAGCCCTCGATCTCGATGGTGTAGGTCCGGGTGGCGTTGACGGAGTTGCCCTTGAGCTCAGCGGCCTTCAGGACGGCGCGGACCCGGATGCGGGAGCCGCTCGGGACCGGGGCGATGAAGCGGATCTTGTCGAAGCCGTAGTTCACGCCCATGATCACGCCCTTCACCGTCTCCGGGTCCTGCTTGATCGAGCTGGACAGCGGGACGAGGAGCGACAGCGTCAGGAAGCCGTGGGCGATGGTGCCACCGAAGGGCGTGTTCTTCGCCGCCTCGGGGTCGACGTGGATGAACTGGTGGTCCATCGTCACGTCGGCGAACTGGTTGATCATCTCCTGGGTGACCTGGATCCACTCGCCGGGCTCGCCCTCCTCGCCGATCAGGGTCTGGAACTTGGCGTGTGCGGCCTCTGCGGCTTCCGACATCTTCGGGTCTCCTCGTGCGGTGGTCTCGATGGCGGGGCGACCCTAGCGGCGGTCCTCGTCGCCGACGGGCTCTGCGGCGTCGGTGACGTCGGTGTCGTCCGGGTCGTCTGCACCCTCGACCTCGGTCGAATCGACGTCGATCACCTCACCGTCGATCTCCTCGCCGTCGACCGCGGCTTCCTTCTTCGCCCGCAGCTCGGCGAGGCGCTCCTTGGACTCCGCTCGCCGGGACTGGAAGCCGCCGACGGCCAGGGCGATCATCGCCGGGAGCGTGATGATCCCGTACGGGCCGGCGAACAGGAAGATGTAGGCGGCGAGGCCGATCATGGCCATCGTCCACACGTTCGAGCGCTGCGGCCGCTTCGTGAACCAGACGGCGGCGCCGGAGATGAGGATCGGGGTGAGCATCACGCCGGCCGCCACGGCCGGACCCTCCTCGTCGAGCAGCTTGGCGTCGTCGACGTAAGTAACGGTGCCCGCCTCCTCGTCGACCTCCTGCTCGTCCTCGTCGATCTCCTGGAGCACCGGGTCGTCGATGTCGACCTCGCGCTGCACCTGCACCGGAGCGAGGAGCAGCGTCCCGGCGGACACGAGCGTGAAGAGGAACGCCATGACCACGGCCCGCTGGCCAGGGATCGTGTAGCGGGGCGGACGCCCGCCCTTGGCCGGCGCGGCCTTCCCGGACGTGCCCTTGCCGGCGGCCCGGACGCTCGCCGTGGGCTCGGCCGTCTCCCGTTCACCGCGGGAGATCGCCGTCGCCTCGCCGGCGTGCACCGAGCGCGCCTGACGGGCCTGGCGCTGCTGACGGTTCTGCCGTTGACGCTGCTGCTTGTTCGGTCGCTTCTGGGCCATCCCCGGCGACGGTAGAGGCCGCCGTGGTGCCGGCCCCACTCGCCCGCTTCGCCTCCCCTCGCCCACATGGGATGAAAGGGACCGAGAGATCTTTTCAGGCGATGTTGCTCCTGACTACATTCCTCGACGATGCGGCGCCTCCTCACCGCCCTGCTCGGCGCCAGCCTCGTGCTCGGTGCGTGCGGGGACGACGACGACAACGGCGACCGAGCAGCGGTCACGTCGATCCCGGATGACACGCCCTCCTCGACCGCGGCGACGACCGAGCCCCGCACCGTCGCGCCGGACGTGATCCCTCAGGACGTGAGCCTGATCACGGAGGAATACGTCGAGCAGGTGCTCAACGAGCTCCTCGTAGCGTCTCTCGAAGCGACCAAGCACACGCGGGGAGTTGGACTCGTTGACGAGACGACGATCGAGATCGTCGAGAGCCTCAACAGTCGGGAACGGTCGACTCAAGCGCTGAACAGCCTCATCGAGGCTTCATCGGCAGGCTTTCAGGGCTTTAAGGACGATCTCCGTCCTACGACCGCAGACGTGTCTGCTCTTCTCGAGGCCAGCACGCAATGTGTCTTCGCAGAAGTGTCCTTCGACAACTCCGGGCTGCTCGTGGATTCGCAGCCGCTCCCCGACAACGTCAGAAGCTTCGCTCGTCTCGTTCCGGCTACCGACACTCAGCGGGAGTCCGGCCTCAACGAGACGGCGTGGATGATCGATGCGCTGCCGGCAACCGAGGACGGATCGGTTCCTCCCGACACATGCCCGGCGTCATGAAGGCCGTACTGCGCTGCCTCGTGTTGGTACTTGCCACCCTGGTTGCCATTCTCCCTGCAGCCGCATCTCACAAACGCGTCTGTGTCGTCGACATCGAATCCGGCGGATATCGGTGTCACGGGACCGACAAAGGCCACGAGGACCCGGGCGGGAACCCGAACCACTCGCCGCCGACCACGGCATACCCGTTCCAGGAGCTGTGGCGTCCCTTCCTGACCCAGCACGCCGACGGCAACACGTGCGTCGACATGGAGATGCTGCGTCTCGGACGTGAGCCAACCGAGGCGGAGCGGCGCAGCTCCGAGGCGCAGTTCATCCAGCTCATGGGCACGTACTCGATCTGTCCTGATGCGGAGCTCCCGCCGACGACCACGCCGGCGATGGAAGCGGCATCGTTCCTCCGCCAGATCTCGCTCCCGGTACCGCTCCCCCACGTGCAGCCCGACGCACTGCCCGTCGGGTTCGAGGCGTACCTCGAGACCGGCGCGCCGAGGAGCCAGACCTTCGGGCCGGTGGACACGCCCTTCGGTCCGCTGACCCTCACCGCCACCGCACAGATCTACGTGGACTGGGACGACCCCCACGACGACGTCGACGGCGAGCACGGGCCCTACCCCGGCCAGCCCGGGCCCTATCCGACGGGCGAGATCAAGCACGTGTACCAGCACCACGGCGTCTACCAGATCGCCGTCCGCTACGTCTGGACCGCGAGCTGGGCCATCGGCGACGTCACCGGCACGATCGAAGGCGTCGAGACGTCAGGCAGCTACCCGGCCCCTGGGTTCGAGGCCTACAGCCGGGAAGCCGTCGGTCGCTGAGCGATTCCGGTCTCCCAGCGGGGTCGGAACATGATCGACATTCGAGGGCCGACGGCCCGGTTGGTCTTCGGGACGCCGTGGCGCCAGGTGCGCTGGATGGTGCCGCCCATGACGAGCAGGTCGCCGTGACCGAGGTCGAACGACACAGACGCTCCCCCGCCGACCGGCGAGAGCAGGAATCGCCTCGGCGCCCCGCACGACACGATGGCCATGGTCGAGCTGTGCATCTCCCGGGCGACCGTGTCGCCATGCGGTGCCACAGAATCGCGGCCGTCGCGGTAGAGGGCGAGCCCGATCCGGTCCATGCGCTCGTCGAACCGGGAACGCAGGGCTGCGGTGACCTCGCGCAGCACGGGGTGACCGGGTCCGCTCTTCGGGATCGACGCGGTGAGGCGAGGGACGTCGACCATGCGGTCGTACATGGGTCGTCGGCCCGAGTGCCAGGACGTGGTCTCGGTCAGGTGGTCGAGCAGCGTGTGGTCGCCGCCGATCCAGCCGGGCACCCGCACGATCCACGCCTCGTGGTCGAGGTCGGTCCGCTCGTCGGGCAACGGCCCGGTGATGTGCGGCTCGGCGGCACCGAACAGCGACCCCTGGAGGGTGGGCTGGATGGTCAACGGAAGTCCCGGCTCTTCGGGGAGCCGCCGACCGGGAGGAGCGAGAGGCGCTCGGCGATGATGTTGATGACGCCCTCGGAGCGCTCGCAGCGACCCCGGATGAGCATGGCGGGGGCAGTGAGCGCGACCCGGCGGTGCGCGTTCCAGCAGCCCTTCGAGACCACGACGTTGATGAGACCGGTCTCGTCCTCGAGGTTGAGGAACATCGTGCCGCCGGCGGTGGCGGGACGCTGGCGATGGGTGACCACGCCGCCGATGAGCACCTTCGAACCCGGCTCGACGTGCCACAGCCCCTCGGAGGTGACCACGCCGAGGCGGTCGAGGTCGGGTCGGATGAAGCGGGTGGGGTGGCCGTCGGGGCTCATGCCGGTGGACCACAGATCAGCCCGGGCCTCCTCGAAGTCGTCCATGCCGGGCAGGGTCGGCGCGACCGCACCGGTGACGATGCCCGGCAGGCGATCGATCCCGCCCTGGGCGACCGAGCCGGCCTGCCACAGCGCCTCGCGCCGGGAGAGCGGCTCGCCCGTGCGGGGTGAGCGGAAGCAGCCGAACGCACCGGCGGTGGCCAGCGCCTCGAGCTGGAGCAGGGTGAGCGGCACCCGTCGGGCCAGGTCCTCCATCGAGGTGAACGGGCCGCCGGCGTCCCGGGCCGCTTCGATCTCGCCGGCGACGTCGTCGCCGATGTTGCGCACCTCCCGCAGGCCGAGCTGCACCACCGGGCCGCCCTTGCCCCACACCTCGGCCGGCAGTCCCCGGGTCGTCACCTCCGGCGCCTCGTTCTGGCCTACCGATTCCCCCGCATGTGCGGGAATCGGTAGGCCAGAACGGAGCTGGTCCGGGTCCCACACCAGGGTGGCCTTGGCGGCGGAGACGGCGAGGTCGGGGGTGCGGACCTCGACGCCGTGGCGGCGGGCGTCCTGGATGAGCGAGTGGGGGGACCAGAACCCCATGGGCTGGGCGTTGAGCAGGCCGGCACAGAACGCCGCGGGGTGGAACCGCTTCAGCCACGACGAGGCGTACACCAGGTAGGCGAAGGACACCGAGTGGCTCTCGGGGAAGCCGTAGTTGGCGAAGGCGGCCAGCTTCAGCCAGATCTGCTCGATGACGTCGTCGGGCACGCCTCGCTCGCGGGCGCCGGCGGTGAAGCGGGCGTGCAGGCGCTCCATCCGCTCGGGCGAGCGCTTGGAGCCCATGGCCTGGCGGAGCTGGTCGGACTCGGCCGCGGTGAAGCCGCCGACGTCGATGGACATCTGCATGAGTTGCTCCTGGAACAGCGGCACGCCCAGGGTCTTCTCGAGCGACGGCTTCAGCAGCGGATGCAGGTAGGTGACGTCCTCCTGGCCGTTGCGGCGGCGGATGTAGGGGTGCACGGAGCCGCCCTGGATGGGGCCGGGGCGGATGAGGGCGACCTCGACCACCAGGTCGTAGAAGGTGCGGGGCCGCAGCCGGGGCAGGGTGGCCATCTGGGCCCGGGACTCGACCTGGAACACACCCACCGAGTCGGCGGCGATGAGCATGGCGTAGACCTCGTCGTCCTGGGGGATCTCGGCCAGGTCGAGCTCGATGCCGTACCCGTCGTGCACCAGGTCGATGGCCTCGTGCAGCGCGGTGAGCATGCCGAGGCCGAGCAGGTCGAACTTCACCAGGCCGGCGGCGGCGCAATCGTCCTTGTCCCACTGCAGCACCGACCGGATGGGGACGTCGGCGCGCACCGTTGCGCCCTCCCGTCCCTGGAAGCGGCCCCACTCGACCGGGCAGACCTCGACCACCGGCCGGTCGCACAGCACCATGCCGCCGGAGTGGATGCCGAGGTGGCGGGGGAAGTGCTCGACCTCGGCGGCCAGCTCGACCACGTCGGCCGGCAGCTCCTCGGCCGCGCCGGGCTGGGACATGGTGGAGGCGATGTTCCCCCAGGCATCGGCGGCCTTGGCGAACGCGTCCTGCTGGCCGGTGGCGTAGCCGAGGGCCTTGGCCATGTCGCGGATCGATGACCGAGCCCGGTAGGTGATGACGTTGGCGACCTGGGCGGCGTGGCGGCGGCCGTGGCGCTCGTAGACGTACTGGATGACCTCCTCGCGCCGGTTGGACTCGATGTCGATGTCGATGTCGGGTGGACCGTCGCGCTCAGGCGAGAGGAACCGCTCGAAGAGCAGGTTCAGCTTCACGGCATCGGCCTTGGTGATGCCGAGGGCGAAGCACGCCGCCGAGTTGGCCGCGCTCCCCCGGCCCTGGCAGTAGATCCCGGCCTGGCGGCAGAACTCGACCAGGTCCCACACGATGAGGAAGTAGCCGGGGAACCCCAGGGTCTCGATGAGGGCGAGCTCGTGGTCGATCTGGGCCCACGCCCCGGGCTGGCGCTCGGCGTGGCGGGGCCCGTACCGGCGGGTGGCGCCCGCCTCGGTGAGGCGTCGCAGGTAGCCCATCTCGTCGAGGCCGTCGGGGCACGGGAACGGTGGCAGGTTCGGGGCGACCAGGTGCAGGTCGAACGCGCAGGCCCGGCCGAGCTCGGCGGCCAGCTCGACCGCGCCCGGGTAGCGGGCGAAGCGGCGGGCCTGCTCGTCGCCGGAGCGCAGGTGGGCGGTGGCGGCGGGCGGCAGCCACCCGTCGGCGTCGTCGAGGCTGCGCCGGGCCCGCACCGCGGCCAGGGCAGTGGCCAGACGGCGCTCGGCCGGCGTGGCGTAGTGGACGTTGTTGGTGGCCACGACCTCGACGCCCACCCGGTGGGCGATGGCGGCGAGCGCGTCGTTGCGGGCCGAGTCGAGCGGATCGTGGTGGTCCCACAGCTCGACGGCCACGTTGCCGGCGCCGAAGGTGTCGACCAGGCGGCGCACCTCCCGCTCGGCCGCGGCCGGGCCGTGGGCGAGCAGCGCCTGGTTGACCGCTCCCTTCCGACAGCCCGTGAGCACCAACCAGTCGCCGCCGTGGGCCCGGCTCCAGTCGATGCCGTCGTACACCGGCTTGCCCTTCTCGGCGCCGGCGAGCTGGGCGGTGGAGATGGTGTCGGACAGGCGGGCGTAGCCGGCGGGACCCCGGGCCAGCACGAGCAGGTGAGAGCCCTCGGGGTCGGCCACGCCGTTCTGGGGCCGGGTCAGCCCGAGGGACAGCTCGGCCCCGAACACGGTGGGCAGGCCGCTGGCCCGGGCCGCCTCGGCGAAGCGGACCACGCCGTAGAAGCCGTCGTGGTCGGTGAGGGCCAGGGCTTCGAGGCCGAGGCGGGTGGCCTCCTCGGCCAGGGTCTCGGGATGGGAGGCGCCGTCGAGGAAGCTGAAGTTCGAGTGGCAGTGCAGCTCGGCGTAGGGAACGCCGGCCGCCCGGCGCTGCAGGTCGGCCGGCGGGACGTAGGAGGGCCGGTGGTAGGACCACGCCGGGCTGTCGCCGCCGTCGCCCTCGGCGCGCGTGGGCTTGCGGTGGCGGTCGGAGAGGGCTCGCTCCAGCTCGGTCCAGGACACGTCGGGGTTGTTGAAGCCCACATCAGGAACGGTAGACGAACACCTGTTCGGCCACCAGAGTCCACGGTTATGGGAGTCATAGGAACGATCGCGGAGACAGGTCCTCCTCCGGCCTGATACTCCTAGAGGAGCACACCATCGCGCACACCTCGAGAGGACAGACATGACGGAACCACAGGACACGGGCGACAAGGCCGACAACGCGAGCGAGAGCGAGAGCGAGAACCCGGTCATCGACGCCCCCGAACCCAAGATGGGTGGCCGGCCGCGTCGCAACCAGGACTGGTGGCCGAACCAGCTCGACCTGTCGGTCCTCCACCAGCACAACGAGCGGGGCAACCCGCTCGGCACCGACTTCGACTACAAGGCGGCCGTCGCCGAGCTCGACGTCGACGCCCTGAAGCAGGACCTCGCCGAGGTCATGCGCACCTCGCAGGACTGGTGGCCCGCCGACTGGGGTCACTACGGCCCGCTCTTCATCCGCATGACCTGGCACCAGGCCGGCACGTACCGCATCGAGGACGGCCGAGGCGGCGGCGGTGACGGCGGGCAGCGCTTCGCCCCGCTGAACAGCTGGCCCGACAACGCCAACCTCGACAAGGCCCGCCGCCTGCTGTGGCCGGTCAAGCAGAAGTACGGCAACAAGGTGTCGTGGGCCGACCTGCTCGTGCTCGCCGGCAACGTCGCCCTCGAGGACATGGGCTTCGAGACCTTCGGCTTCGCCTTCGGCCGGGAGGACATCTGGGAGCCCGAGGAGATCTTCTGGGGTACGGAGGAAACCTGGGTCGGCGACGAGCGCTACGTCGACGACGGCCCCCTCGACCTGAGCGACACCCCGTTCGGCAACGTCACCATGGGCCTGATCTACGTCAACCCCGAGGGCCCCAAGGGCATCCCCGACCCGCTCGCCGCCGCCCACGACATCCGCCTCACCTTCGCCCGGATGGCCATGGACGACGAGGAGACCGTCGCCCTGATCGCCGGCGGCCACACCTTCGGCAAGGCCCACGGCGCCGGCAACCCCGACCTGATCGGCCCGGAGCCCGAAGGGTGCCCCGTGCACTCGATGGGCTTCGGTTGGAGCAACCAGAACGGCACCGGCAAGGGCGCCGACACCATCACCTCGGGCCTCGAGGGGGCGTGGACGCCCACGCCGATCCAGTGGGACAACAGCTACTGGGAGACGCTGTTCGGCTTCGAGTGGGAGCTGGTCGAGAGCCCGGCCGGCGCCAAGCAGTGGCAGCCCAAGGAGCCTGAGGGCCAGGAGCTGGTGCCCGACGCCCACATCGAGGGCAAGAAGAACCCGCCGATGATGGCCACGACCGACATCTCGATGATCGCCGACCCGGAGTACCGCAAGATCTCCGAGCGGTTCCGCGACGACCCCGATGCCTTCGCCGACGCCTTCGCCCGGGCCTGGTACAAGCTGCTCCACCGCGACATGGGCCCGGTCTCGCGCTTCCTCGGTCCGTGGGTCCCCGAGCCCCAGCTGTGGCAGGACCCGGTCCCGGCCGTCGACCACGACCTGGTGGGCGACGCCGACGTGGCCGACCTGAAGGCCAAGGTGCTCGACGCCGGGATCTCGGTCCAGGACCTGGTGTTCACCGCCTGGGCGTCGGCCTCGTCCTTCCGGGACACCGACAAGCGGGGCGGCGCCAACGGTGCCCGCATCCGCCTGGCTCCGCAGAAGGACTGGGCGGCCAACGAGCCCCAGCGGGTCGGCCGGGTCATCGAGGCCCTCGAGGGCATCCAGCAGGACTTCAACGGCGCCGGCGGCGCGCGCATCTCGCTGGCGGACCTGATCGTCCTCGGCGGGTGCGCCGCGGTCGAGAAGGCGGCGAAGGACGCCGGGCACGATGTCACCGTGCCCTTCGCTCCGGGGCGCACCGACGCCACCGACGAGATGACCGACGCCGATTCGTTCTCGGTCCTCGAGCCGAAGGCCGACGGCTTCCGCCAGTACCTGCAGGCCGGCGACAAGCTGCCGCCGGAGCAGCACCTGCTCGACAAGGCCAACCTGCTCCGGCTGTGTGTGCCGGAGATGACGGTCCTCGTCGGCGGCCTCCGGGCCATCGGCGCCAACCACGGCGGCACCTCGCACGGCGTGCTCACCGACCAGCCGGGCGTGCTGACGAACGACTTCTTCGTCAACCTGCTCGACCCGGGCACCGAGTGGGAGACCTCCGTCGCCGACGACGGCGTCTACGACGGCAAGGACCGCAGCACCGGCGAGACC
>DATKDW010000028.1 GCA_035512495.1 Acidimicrobiales bacterium | reverse complement strand
GAATCTCTGGGCTTGGGCCTCTATCCTCGGTCGGGATGGGTGCTGATCGGACACGACGGATCCCCGAGGCGACGGTGGCGCGGCTCCCGGTGTACCTGCGGAGCCTGGCCGAGCTGGCCGATGCCCGGACCACGACCGTCTCGTCGGAGCGCCTGGCCGACTTGGCCGGCGTCAACGCCGCCAAGGTCCGCAAGGACCTGTCGTACCTCGGCTCCTACGGCACGCGCGGCGTCGGCTACGACGTCGAGTACCTGCTGTTCCAGATGAGCCGCGAGCTCGGGCTCACCCACGACTGGCCGGTGGTGATCGTCGGCATCGGGAACCTCGGCCACGCCCTCGCCAAGTACCGGGGCTTCGGCGACCGGGGGTTCCCTGTGGCGGCCCTCATCGACGCCGACAGCGCCAAGGTGGGGGAGCGCATCGGCGACCTGGTGGTGCAGGGCATCGACGACCTCCCCGCCATCGTCGCCGAGCGGGGGATCACCATCGGCGTGATGTCGACCCCGGCGTCCGCCGCCCAGGAGGTCGCCGATCGCCTCGTGGCCGCCGGGATCCGGTCGATCCTCAACTTCGCCCCGGCGGTGATCACCGTCCCCGACGGCGTCTCGCTCCGCAAGGTCGACCTGGCCGTCGAGCTGCAGATCCTCAGCTTCTACCAGCAGCGTCGCGACGGCTCCGTCGGCAACGGGAGCGCGTCGGCGGCCGGCAACGGCAGCATCCTCCCCCCGTCGGTCGGGGCGGGGCAGGCCTGACGTGCCCGTCGAGGGCCCCCAGTACCCGGTCAACTTGATCGTCTCTGGCCACCGGTGCCTGGTGGTGGGCGGTGGCGCGGTGGCCGAGGGCAAGGTGGCCGGTCTGGTCGCGGCAGGTGCCCGGGTGCTGGTGGTCGCCCCCGACGTGCGCCCCTCGATCGAGGCCATGGACGGCGTCGCCGTCGAGCGCCGGCCCTACCGGCCGGGCGAGGTGGCGGGCCACCGGCTGGTGATCACCGCCACCGACGATCCGGCCGTCAACCGCCAGGTGTACCTCGACGGCGAGACCGCCGGTGTGTGGGTCAACAGCGCCGATGACCCGGCGAGCTGCTCGTTCACCCTGCCGGCCGTGGTGCGCCAGGGGCCGATCACGGTCACCGTCGCCACCGGCGGCCACAGCCCCGCGATGGCCACCTGGCTGCGGCGTCACGTGCAGGGCGAGCTCGGTCCTGAGTACGTGACCCTCCTCGACCTGCTGGCCGAGCGCCGCACCGAGCTGCGGGAACAGGGGGTCAGCACCGAGGGTTTGAGTTGGCAGGAGGTCCTCGACTCGGGGATGCTTGACTTGGTCAGGTCCGGGAACATCGCAGAAGCAAGGGAGCGGCTGCAGGCGTGTCTGTGATCGTTGTCGGAGTGAACCACCGCACCGTGCCCCTCGAGCTCCTCGAGCGGCTGACGGTGTCGGACGAGCGGCTGCCCAAGGCGCTGCACGACCTGCGCGAACGGGACGACGTGGCCGAGGCCGTGGTGCTCTCCACCTGCAACCGCACCGAGATCTACGCCCAGGTCGAGCGCTTCCACGGCGGGGTGGGCGACGTGCGCGACTTCCTCGCCGAGCTCGGCTTCCTCGCCCCCGAGGAGTTCTCCGACCACCTCTACACCTTCCACGACACCGCTGCGGTGGCGCACCTGTTCAGCGTGGTGGCCGGGCTCGACTCGGTGGTGCTCGGCGAGAGCGAGATCCTGGGCCAGGTCCGTACCGCCTGGGAGTCGGCCGTTGCCGAGGGCACCACGGGCACCGCCCTCAACACGCTCTTCCGCCACGCCCTCGAGGTGGGCAAGCGGGTCCGCACCGAGACCGCCATCGGACGCCACACCGCCTCGGTCTCGCACGCCGCGGTGGCCCTCGCCACCGAGCGCCTCGGCGGGCTCGACGGCCGCCGGGTCCTCGTGCTCGGTGCCGGCGAGATGGCCGAGGGCATGGTCGTGGCGTTGGCCAAGGCCGGCGTGAGCGAGGTGCTCGTCGCCAACCGCACCTGGGACCGGGCCCACGAGCTCGCCGAGCGCGTCGGAGGCCGGGCCGTCCGCCTCACCGACCTGGCCGCCGCCATGGCCCAGGTCGACCTGCTCCTGACCTCCACCGGCGCCACGTCGGTGCTCGTCGACCACGCCGACCTCGAACCGGTGGTCGAAGCCCGGTCGGGGCGCAACCTGCTCATCGTCGACGTGGCCGTCCCCCGCGACGTCGACCCGACGGCCGCCGACCTGCCCGGTGTGACCCTGCTCGACATGGACGACCTGCGCACCTTCGCCGACGCCGGCCTGGCCGAGCGCCAGCGCGAGGTCGCCCAGGTGCGCGACCTGATCGACGAGGAGGTGTCGCGCCACCGGGACCTGGTCGTGTCCCGCCAGGCGGCGCCGCTCGTCGTCGCCCTGCGGGAGCGGGTCGAAGAGCTCCGGGCCGCCGAGGTCGAGCGACTCGGCCGCCGCCTCGACGACGGCGAGCGGGCCGCCCTCGAGGAGGCCAGCCGCAGCCTCGTCGCCAAGCTGCTCCACGAGCCAACCGTGCGCGTCAAGGGCGCTGCCGGCACGGCCAGGGGAGAGCGCCTGGCCGACGCCCTGCGCGACCTGTTCGACCTCGACGTCTAGCGCCGCCCCGTGCTGCTCCGCGTCGCCACCCGCGGCAGCGCCCTCGCCCGCTGGCAGGCCGACCACGTGGCCGGTCTGCTCCGTGCCGCCCACCCCGGCGTCGAGGTCGAGCTGGTCATCGTCGACACCGTCGGCGACCGCGTGCAGGGGGTCCCGATCTGGCAGATCGGGGGCCAGGGGGTCTTCGTCAAGGAGGTGCAGGCTGCCGTGCTCGACGGCCGGGCCGACCTGGCGGTCCACTCGGCCAAGGACCTGCCCTCCAACCCGGCGCTGGCGGCCGAGGGGCTGACCATCGCCGCGGTGCCCGAGCGGGGCGACCCCCGCGACGTGCTCGTCGGCTGCCGGCTCGACGCTCTGGCGCCGGGCGCCACCGTGGCCACCGGGTCCACCCGACGCCGGGCCCAGCTGGCCGACGCCCGCCCCGACCTCACCTTCGCCGAGCTGCGGGGCAACATCGCCACCCGCCTGGAGAAGGCCGCCGGCTTCGGGGCGATCGTGATGGCCGCCGCCGCCCTCCAGCGCCTCGGGCTCGACGACCGCGTCGCCGAGATCCTCGAGCCGTCGCGGATGGTGCCCCAGGTGGGCCAGGGGGCCCTGGCGGCCGAGTGCCGAGACGACGACGCCCGCACCCTCGCCCTGCTGGCCGCCGTCGAGCATCGCCCGTCCCGCCGGGCGGTCGACGCCGAGCGCGGGTTCCTGGCCTCGCTCGGAGGGGGCTGCGAGCTGCCCGCCGGCGCGTACGCCGCCGACGCCGACGACGGTGCGCTCCACCTCCGCTGTCTGCTCGCCACCCTCGACGGTCGGGTGGTGCTGCGCGACGAGGTCGACATCGCCGCTGACGCCGACGCCGGCGCCGCCGGTCTGGCGCTCGGGCGCCGCCTGCTCGAGGCCCGCGGTGGACGGTCCCTGCTCGACGACGGCCTCGACCGGTCGGACGGGGCTGTCGGGTCGTGACCGTCTACCTGGTCGGCGCCGGGCCGGGCGATCCGGGCCTGCTCACCCTCCGGGGCGCCGAGCTGCTGGCCCGAGCCGACGTGGTGATCCACGACCGGCTCTCCGGCGCCGCCCTGCTCGAGCTGGCCCCGCCCACGGCCGAGCGGATCAGCGTGGGCAAGACCCCACGAGGGCCGAGCACCCCCCAGGACGACATCAACGCCCTCCTCGTCGAGCGGGGCCGTGCCGGCCAGGAGGTCGTCCGCCTCAAGGGCGGCGACCCCTTCGTGTTCGCCCGGGGGGCGGAGGAGGCCGAGGCCCTCGCCGCTGCTGGCGTGGCCTTCGAGGTGGTGCCCGGCATCAGCTCGGCGATCGGCGTGCCCGCCTACGCCGGGGTCCCCGTCACCGCCCGGGGGGTGTCGACGTCGTTCACCGTCGTGACCGGCCACGAGGACCCGTGGGCCTCGACGTCCACCGACTGGCAGGCGGTGGCCCGGGTGGGCGGCACGATCGTGGTCCTCATGGGCATCGCCACGCGCGCCGAGATCGCCGCCGCCCTCGTCGACGGCGGGCTCGACCCCGCCACACCCGTCGCCGCCGTGCGCTGGGGGACCCGGCCCGAGCAGCGCAGCGTGCGCACCACGCTCGGTCGCCTCGGTGCGACCGAGCTGGCGTCGCCCGCGGTCCTCGTCATCGGCGACGTCGCCGCCCTGGACCTGGCGTGGTTCGAGCGCCGGCCGCTGTTCGGACGCCGGGTCGTCGTCACCCGGGCCCGAGTGCAGTCGTCCGAGCTGGTGCAGCGCCTCACCAGCCTCGGCGCCGAGGTCGTCGAGCTGCCCACCATCGAGGTGGTCGACCCCGACGACGGCGGCGTCGCCCTGCGGCGGGCAGCAGCCGAGGTGGCGACCTACGACTGGGTGGTGCTCACCTCGGTCAACGGCGCCGAGCGCTTCTTGCCATTGCTTCGCGACGCCCGGTCCCTCGGGCCGGCACGGGTTGCCGCCATCGGCCCCGGCACCGCCGCCGCCCTCACCCGTCACGGCATCGCCGCCGACCTCGTCCCCGAGCAGGCGGTGGCCGAGTCGCTCCTCGACGCCTTCCCCGACCCGCCGGTCGCCCGCACCGGTCGGGTCCTGCTGCCGCGAGCGGCGGTGGCCCGCGACGTGCTGCCCGACGACCTCACCGCACGGGGGTGGGAGGTCGACGTCGTCACCGCCTACCGCACCGCCCTGGCCACGCCGAGCCCGGCCGCGCTCGAGGCGGCGGCGGGCGCCGACGCCGTCACGTTCACCTCGGCGTCGACGGTGGCCAACCTGCTCGAGGTGGTGGGACTCGAAGGCGTGCCGCCGGTGGTCGTCACCATCGGCCCGATCACGTCGGCCGCCGCCCGCGAGCGTGGCCTTGCGGTCACCGCCGAAGCCGACCCGCACACCATCGACGGCTTAGTCGCCGCGGTGCGCGCCGCGCTCGGCGACCGGGAGGGACCCCCTCGGTGACCGGACCCGAGCGCCCCGTAGGCTCCGGCCCATGAGCTTCCCCGCCCGCCGGATGCGGCGTCTGCGCCGCACCCCCGCCCTGCGCCGGCTGGTGGCCGAGACCCGGCTCGGCGTCGACGACCTCGTGGCACCGCTGTTCGTGCGCGAGGGCATCAGCGAGCCCCAGCCGATCGCCTCCCTGCCCGGGGTGGTGCAGCACACGCGCGAGTCGCTGCGGCGAGAGGTCGCCGCCCTGGCGGACCTCGGGGTCCCAGGCGTGATGCTCTTCGGGGTGCCCGCCACCAAGGACGCCGACGGCTCGGGGGCGTGGAACCGCGACGGCATCGTGCAGGTGGCCCTGCGCGACTTGGCCCAGGAGGTGGGCGACGACGTCGTGGTGATGGCCGACCTGTGCGTCGACGAGTACACCGACCACGGCCACTGCGGGATCGTCCGACCCGACGGCACCGTCGACAACGACGCCACCATCGCCTGCTACGCCCGCGCCGCGGTGGCCCAGGCCGACGCCGGTGCCGCCGTCGTCGCCCCGAGCGGGATGATGGACGGTCAGGTGGCAGCCATCCGCTCCGCCCTCGACGGTGCCAGTCACCTCGAGGTGGCGATCCTCGCCTACGCCGCAAAGTACGCGTCGTCGCTCTACGGCCCCTTCCGCGACGCGGTCGACGTCACCATCGCCGGGGGCGGCGACCGGCGGGGCTACCAGCAAGACCCCCGCAACCGGCGCGAGTCGATGACCGAGGTCGGCCTCGACATCGACGAGGGCGCCGACATGGTGATGGTGAAGCCGGCGCTGGCCTACCTCGACGTGATCGCCGACGTGAGCGCCTCGGTCGACCTGCCGGTGGCGGCGTACCACGTGTCCGGGGAGTACGCCATGGTGCGCGCCGCGGCCGAGCGGGGCTGGATCGACGGCACCGCCGTGGCCCTCGAGCACCTCACCAGCATCAAGCGGGCCGGCGCCGACGTGATCCTCACCTACTTCGCCCGCGAGGTCGCCGAGCTGTTGCGGGACGGATGGCGGACGTGACCGGGCCGACCAACGTCGAGCTGTTCGAGCGGAGCCAGCGGGTCATCCCCGGTGGGGTGAACTCGCCGGTGCGCGCCTTCCGATCCGTCGGCGGCACCCCCTACTTCGTGGCCCGGGCCGAAGGGGCCCACGTCTGGGACGTGGAGGGCAACCGGTACCTCGACTACGTCCAGAGCTACGGCGCCTCCATCCTCGGCCACGCCTCCCCCCGGGTGATCGAGGCGGTGCGCGAGGCGGCTCTGCGGGGCACCACCTACGGCGCTCCCACCGAGGGCGAGGTGCGCCTGGCCGAGGAGATCGTCGACCGAGTGCCCGGTGTCGGGCAGGTGCGCCTCACCTCCAGCGGCACCGAGGCGGCCATGTCGGCGGTGCGCCTGGCGCGGGGCGTCACCGGCCGCGAGAAGGTCATCAAGTTCGCCGGGTGCTACCACGGCCACAGCGACGCACTCCTGGCCGCCGGCGGCAGCGGGATCGCCGACCAGGGGATCTCCGGGTCGGCGGGGGTGACCGCCGGTGCGGTCGCCGACACCGTCGTGGCGCCGTTCAACGTGGTGCCCGAGGTGGGCGGCGACGTCGCCGTGGTCTGCGTCGAGCCGGTGGCCGCCAACATGGGCCTGGTCGCACCCGAGCCCGGCTTCCTCGAGGGCTTGCGCTCCGCCTGCGACGCTGCCGGCGCCCTGCTGCTCTTCGACGAGGTCATCACCGGGTTCCGCGTCGGCGTCGGCGGCGCCACCGAGCGCTTCGGCGTGCGACCCGACGTGTGGTGCTTCGGCAAGGTGATCGGTGGTGGGCTGCCGGTGGGCGCCTTCGGGGCCTCCACCGAGGTCATGGCGGCCCTGGCCCCGCTCGGCGAGGTGTACCAGGCGGGCACGCTGTCGGGGAACCCGCTCGCCACCGCTGCGGGCCTCGCCGTCCTGGCCGAGCTCGACGCGGGCGCCTACGAAGAGCTCGACGGCATCGCCGCGGCGCTCCAGTCGGTGCTGGACACGGCGCTGGCCGATGCCGCGGTCGAGGCCCAGGTGCCCAGGGTGGGGCCGCTGGTGGGGCTGCACTTCAGCGCCACGCCGGTGCGGGACTACGACGACGCCCGCGCCGGGGGCGATACCGGTGGCTACAAGCGGTTCTTCCGGGGGATGCTCGACCGTGGCATCGCCATGGCGCCCGGGCCCTACGAGGCGCTCTTCCCGAGCCTGGCCCACACCGACGCCGACATCGCCCGCACCGGCGAGGCCGCCGCCGAGGCCGCGGCCGAGATCTGAAGGGTGCCTGGCGTGATCGAACGCGAGCAGCTCGGGCCCGTCAGCGATGTGGTGGCGGCGGCGGTGGCCGACCTCACCGAGCGCCGGGCGGGGCCACGCATGTGGTCCGGCGACCACACCCTTTGGCAGGACGACCCCACCGAGGTCGCGGACCGCCTGGGCTGGCTGCACGTGGTCGACGACATGGCCGCC
>DATKDW010000027.1 GCA_035512495.1 Acidimicrobiales bacterium | reverse complement strand
CCAGGGCTACTCCGAGCCGAACGCCGGCTCCGACCTGGGCAACCTGGGCTGCCGGGGCACGCTCGACGGCGAGGAGTGGGTGATCAACGGCCAGAAGATCTGGACCTCGGCCGGGCACCTCGCCAACTGGATCTTCGTGCTGGCCCGCACCGACCCTGACGCCCCCAAGCACCGGGGGATCTCCTTCCTGCTCGTGCCGATGGACCAGCCCGGCGTCGAGGTCCGCCCGATCGAGATGATCAACGGGGACTCCGAGTTCAACGAGGTCTTCTTCTCCGACGCGCGTTGCCCGAAGGAGAACGTCGTCGGCGGCGTGAACAATGGGTGGGCCGTGGCCATGACCCTGCTCGGCTACGAGCGGGGCGACGCCGCCGCCACCTTCCCGGTCATGTTCCGCATCGAGCTCGACCGCCTGACTGCCATGGCCCGCGAGCGGGGCCTCGACGACGACCCCGTGATGCGCCAGCGCCTCGCCCGGGCCCACAGCACCGTCGAGATCATGAAGTGGTCGGGGTGGCGCACCCTGACGGCGTACCTCTCCGGCGCCCACCCGGGACCCGAGGCCGGCCTGTTCAAGCTTCAGTGGTCCGAGTACCACCGGCGCGTGTCCGAGCTCGCCGTCGACATCCTCGGCGCCGATGCGCTCGCCCCATCGGGCCGGGCGCCGGCATCGAGCTTCCAGACCGACGACCCCGGCGCCCCGAACGACTCGGCCTCGTGGGTGGGCACGTTCCTCACCGCCCGGGCCGGCACCATCTATGCCGGGTCCAGCGAGATCCAGCGGAACATCGTCGGCGAGATGGTCCTCGGACTGCCGAAGGAGCCCCGACCCGAGGGGGCAGGAGCATCGTGGAAGGCCCAGCAGCAGCGGAGCTGAGCCGGTCCGGTCCGCCAGCTGCCCAGCCACGACGGATGGGGATGCGGGCGGCCGTGGCGGCCATCGCGACCCGACCGCGCCTGTGGCCCGCTGCGCTGCGCCAGGCTCGGGCGCTCGTGGTGCCGGGCTGGTGGCGGCGCCGCCCGTTCCTCCCGGTCCCCGACCGGGCCTGGCTGCGCTTCCGGATGACCACCGCCTACGGCGACCCGGGCGCCGGCATCGACGTCGAGGACCTGCTCACCTGGCTGGCCTGGACCGACACCACCCGGCCGGCACCACCCGTCGGGGGACCCGACCGGCCATGACCGCCCGGGCGCTGGTGCTGAACGCCTCCTACGAGCCGCTCTCGGTGGTCTCGGCCCGACGTGCCACCGTGCTGCTGCTCGGCGACAAGGCCGACCTCGTGTCCCCGTCCGGTCTGGTGTTCCACTCCGAGCGCCTCGTCGTCGAGGTGCCCTCTGTGGTGCGGCTCCGCCACTTCGTCCGGGTGCCCTTCGCCCGCCGTGCGGCGCTCAACCGGCGTGCCGTGTTCGCCCGCGACGGGGGGCGGTGCCAGTACTGCGGTGACTCGGCCGACTCGATCGACCACGTCGTCCCCCGGGCCCGGGGCGGCCCACACACGTGGGAGAACGTGGTGGCCGCGTGCCGGCCGTGCAACGTCCGCAAGCGGGACCGCCTCCTACCGGACACCGGCATGGCGCTGCGGACCACGCCGAGGGCCCCGGCGGGTCACTCGTGGATCGTGGTGTCGGTCGGCGCGGTCCCCGACGACTGGCACCCGTACCTCGCCCTCGAGCCGGCCCTGTCCGCGTGACGGGCTGGGTCGTCGAGCACCACCGCGGACCGGCCGGCGAGCTCCACGCCCTCGAGGTCCCCGACGACGGCACGCCCCGGGTGTGGGTCCTCGACGCCACCGGCCCCGCCGTCGTGCTCGGGTCCACCCAGCGCGACGAGGTCATCGACGCCGAGGCCGCGCACGCCGCCGGCGTGGCCGTGGTGCGACGCCACAGCGGGGGAGGGGCCGTGTGGGTCGGGCCCGGGGACCCTCACTGGGTCGATGTCATCGTCCCGAGGGGCCACCCGCTGTGGAGCGACGACGTCGGTCGTGCCTTCCTCCCGATCGGTCGGGCGTGGCAGCAGGCGCTCGCCTCCGTCGGGGTCGGCGGCACGCACCTCCACGAGGACGCGCTGGCGTGCGGACCGCTCGGCGGCACGGTCTGCTTCGCAGGTCGCGGGCCGGGCGAGGTGCTGGTGGGCGACGCCAAGGTCGTGGGCATCAGCCAGCGACGGACGAGAGCCGGCGCCCGCTTCCAGTGCGCCGTGCCCGTGCACTGGGATCCCGCCCTACTCGCCGCCCTGCTGCAAGACCGCCCCGACGTCGGCCTCCTCGCCGCAGTCGGACGAGGCATCGGCGAGCACATGAGCAGGGAAGAGCTCGTCGAAGCGCTCGTCACCGCCCTGCGCTGAGCGCACCACGGACAGAAACTGGCTGGGAGGTCGTCGCACACGGGCTTCGTGCTGTGCGCAGAGGGCGAATCCGGAACGGCGCCGCACCCAAATCCAGAACGCGGAAGTCCGGCGCCGCAGGTGAATCCAGAATCCGGAGGCGGCATCGGTCACGTCCCGTGCGGGTAGTCCCCACCCGCGCAGCGCCACGCCCGCTTGGCCCAGCACAACGCGACGGACCGCCCGCCCGAAGGCAGGTCACGGACCCACGCCCGCCGGCGGGAATCGGACACCGCCACGACCCCGCAGCCCGGGCAGCCGACCTGCGCCGCGGTCGTCTCGATGAGCTCATGGAGCTCACCGTCGACCTCAGCGGCGGCGACCGCCTCGAAGCCGTCCAGTCCGAGACGTGCCGGCCCGTCAGGGCTACCGTCAACATCCACCCGTGGTCTCCGAGGCCTGCATCTGTGAGAAGCGGCAAGACTTGCGCGAGACCGGGGGCCTCAACGGTGGATCATCATCCGAGCACCGAAGCGCCCGCCACCACGCAACCGCGTAGAACCCGTAGTCCCACCCGCGTGGTGCATCTCCTACGAGAGGGAGAGAGCGGCCAAAGACCTCAGCGTCCGCTCGGCAAGCAACCATGTAGGCGCTTGTCGATCGCCGTTACGGCAGCTTCGTTCTGCGCCAGGCTCACTTCCTTGTTGAAGTCGCGCGCAACAACGTTGACCGCTATCCAGGCATCGGCGTTCGCGGATGCCTGTGCGCACTTCGTCTGTCGCACAGCTTGCTGCGCGACGACGACAACCGACGCAGTGGTCACGACCATGCAGATCGTGAGAAGCGCGTAGAAGATCCAGCGGCCGCTGCGGAAGCGAACGCCTCCACCATCAGTCGCTACCGATGGACTCCTTGCCATTTCTCGTCCTCCTCCGGGTCCAGTACCGCTCAGCGGGTCAGCTGCGTCACGGACTCTGGGCCGAGGCTAGGGACCGTGAGCCAAGCTCCGCATCCGGTCCATCGAGAAGGTGGGCGCCGTCGAGAGATACTGAGCGCGGAAACGCGACCGGCACCACCGTGCTCATGCCGTGGTCGAGTTGGACATCCGCGACCTGAAAAGAAGGCTCCGGCATGGGCCACTGCCCGTCCGGGGTGTTCTTCGCCAACGCCGCCTGGCTCGCCTGCGCCGTGCTGGTCCACAACCTGTTGCGTTGGACAGTCCGTCTCGGCGGCATGCGACCCGACGACTCGTCGTCACCCCGCACGGTCCGACGCCAGCTCATCGACCTGCCCGGCCGGCTCGTCAACCTCTCGGGCCACCCACCCTGGGCATGCCCACCAACTGGCCATGGCGACACAGCTTCACCCGCGCCCCCGACACGCTGCGCGCCGTGTCCGCCGTCCCGGTCTGAGCATCGTCAGCGGATTGGCAGCACCGCAGAAGCACCCAGCGCGCCCACAACCGACCGCCGCCCACGACCCTGACCCGACGCGCCCCGAGACACCCCCGCCACCGGCTACGCCCACCTTGAGCTGCTCGACCGACCCATCAGGTCGGTGGATCCAGGCTAAACGGCGCGCCGCTGACCAGAGCTCGAGCGAGGGGAGCCAAGAGTGGCCGTCGCCAGGGGGTGCGCGAGGCGCCTCCTCGCTGGCGGCGCTTCAGGTCAGTGGGCGGGGTCAGGACGCACAGAACGCGTACGCCGTGAGGGTGCCTTGGACGTTGCCTTCGACAGTGACCGTCCACCCCGTCCCACTCGACGTCGGCCCGCTAATCAAGAGCCTCCTGTTGCTGGTCTGGGTGATCCCGCCGCCAGTCAGCCTCTCCCCGGTCAGACAGCTCACGCTCGCCGTCGATCCCGACTCCACGGTCGCGGAGCGGAGGGTCACCTCGAAGGTCCCGGTCGGACCGGTCGGACCGGTGGGGCCAGCGGGACCGGTCGCGCCGGTGTCACCGGTGTCGCCCTTGGGGCCAGCTGGGCCGGTCAGGCCGGTCAGGCCCTGGGGACCGGTGGCGCCATCCGAACCCGCGGGGCCGGTGTCGCCCTTGGCGCCGGTGGCGCCGGTGGCGCCGGTGTCACCGGTGTCGCCCTTGGGGCCAGCTGGGCCGGTCAGGCCGGTCAGGCCCTGGGGACCGGTG
>DATKDW010000026.1 GCA_035512495.1 Acidimicrobiales bacterium | reverse complement strand
CTTGAACCGGACGCGCTTGTACTTGCCGCAGTAGCACTCCCAGTCCTTGGTCGGCCCGAAGATCTTCTCGCAGAAGAGGCCGTCCTTCTCGGGCTTGAGCGTGCGGTAGTTGATGGTCTCCGGCTTCTTGACCTCGCCGTTGGACCACGTGCGGATCGAGTCGGCGGTGGCCAGACCGATCCGCAGCTGGTCGAAGTTGTTGACGTCGAGCACTTGTGAGTCCCTCTTCCCTTACGGCCTGGCGGCTTCGCGTCGTGCGTCCTCTTCGTCCGACCCTCGCTCGGGGCGGCTCAGGTCGATCCCGAGCTCCTCGGCGGTCCGGAACACGTCCTCGTCGAGCTCGCGCATCTCGATCTCCTCACCGGTGGTGGAGAGGACCTCGACGTTGAGGCACAGGGCCTGCATCTCCTTGATGAGCACCTTGAAGCTCTCGGGGATGCCCGGCTCGGGGATGTTCTCGCCCTTGACGATGGCCTCGTAGACCTTCACCCGGCCGAGCACGTCGTCGGACTTGATGGTGAGCAGCTCCTGGAGGCAGTAGGCGGAGCCGTAGGCCTCGAGGGCCCACACCTCCATCTCGCCGAAGCGCTGGCCACCGAACTGGGCCTTCCCGCCGAGGGGCTGCTGGGTGATCATCGAGTACGGGCCGGTCGAGCGGGCGTGGATCTTGTCGTCGACGAGGTGGGCCAACTTCAGGATGTAGACGTAGCCGAGCATCACCGGGCTGTCGTAGGGCATGCCGGAGCGGCCGTCGTAGAGCGTGGCCTTGCCGTCGGTGCCGATCATCCGGCCGCCCTCGCCGTACTCCTCGTAGGGCGACTCTGGGTGCAGCGCCCCGAAGATCTTCTTGATCGTCGGGTGCTTCCCGGCGCGGCCGACCTCGTCCCAGTGGGCGCCGTCGAAGACGGGGGTCGACACCAGGGAGGAGGCGGTGTTGCTCGGGCGGGTCTTGGTCTCGGTTCCGCGCAGTGGCTCGTCGCCGACGTCGACCTTGCCGTCGCCGCTGAGGTCCCAGCCCCAGCGGGCGGCGTAGCCGACGTGGGCCTCGAGCACCTGGCCCACGTTCATGCGGGAGGGCACGCCGAGGGGGTTGAGGATCACGTCGACGGGGGTGCCGTCGGCCATGAACGGCATGTCCTGGACCGGCAGGATCAGGGAGATGACGCCCTTGTTGCCGTGGCGGCCGGCGAGCTTGTCGCCGACGCTGATCTTGCGGCGGCGGGCGACGTAGACCCGGACCAGCTGGTTGACGCCGGGTGGCAGCTCGTGGTCCTCGTCGCGGCTGAACACCTTGACGTCGATGACCTTGCCGGACTCGCCGTGGGGCACCTTGAGCGAGGTGTCGCGGACCTCGCGGGCCTTCTCGCCGAAGATGGCCCGCAGCAGGCGCTCCTCGGGGGTGAGCTCGGTCTCGCCCTTGGGCGTGACCTTGCCGACGAGCACGTCGCCGGGCTCGACCTCGGCGCCGACCCGGATGATCCCGCGCTCGTCGAGGTCCTTCAGGATCTCCTCGGAGAGGTTGGGGATGTCGCGGGTGATCTCCTCGGGCCCGAGCTTGGTGTCGCGGGCGTCGATCTCGTGGCTCTTGATGTGGATCGAGGTGAGCACGTCGTCGGTGACGAGGCGCTCGGAGAGGATGATGGCGTCCTCGAAGTTGAAGCCCTCCCAGGGCATGTAGGCCACGAGGAGGTTCTTGCCGAGGGCCAGCTCGCCACCGTCGGTGGACGGGCCGTCGGCGAGGAGGTCGCCGGCCACCACCTTGTCGCCCGCGACGACGCGGGGGCGCTGGCTGATGCACGAGTCCTGGTTGGAGCGGCGGAACTTCGAGAGCCGCTCGACCGTGCGGCCCAGCTCGCGACCGTCGACGTCGGTCTGGCCGCGGTCGTACTCGACGATGATGTGGTCGCCCGACACCTCGGTGATGGTTCCCTTGCCGAGGGCGAGGACCATGTCGCCGCCGTCGCGGGCCGCACGGGCCTCGACGCCGGTGCCGATGAAGGGCGCCTCGGCCCGGACCAGCGGCACGGCCTGGCGCATCATGTTGGCGCCCATGAGGGCGCGGTTGGCGTCGTCGTGCTCGAGGAACGGGATGAGGGCGGCGGCCACCGAGACGATCTGCTTCGGCGAGACGTCCATCATCTGGACCTCGGCCGGCGGCACCGCGCTGATCTCGGTGGTGGCGCCGAAGAAGACGTCGCGCTCGAGCTGGAGCTTGAGGTCCGACAGCGAGGCGGCCTGGGGGCTGCGGCGCACGAGCACCTTCGCGTCGACGAAGGTGCCGTCGGGGTTGACCGGCGTGTTCGCCTGGGCGACGACGTAGTCCTCCTCCTCGTCGGCGGCGAGGTAGACGATCTCGTCGGTGAGCTTGCCGTTGATGACCTTGCGGTACGGCGACTCGATGAAGCCGAAGGAGTTGACTCGGGCGAAGGTCGACAGGGCGCCGATGAGGCCGATGTTCGGCCCCTCCGGGGTCTCGATGGGGCACATGCGGCCGTAGTGCGAGAAGTGGACGTCTCGCACCTCGAAGCCGGCCCGCTCGCGGGAGAGGCCGCCGGGGCCGAGGGCCGAGAGGCGGCGACGGTGGGTGAGGCCCGAGAGGGGGTTCACCTGGTCCATGAACTGCGACAGCTGGGAGGTCCCGAAGAACTCCTTGATGGCGGCCACGACCGGGCGGATGTTGATCAGCGTCTGCGGCGTGATGGCCTCGACGTCCTGGGTCGTCATGCGCTCGCGCACGACGCGCTCCATGCGGGAGAGGCCGATGCGGACCTGGTTCTGGATCAGCTCGCCGACGCTGCGGATGCGGCGGTTGGCGAAGTGGTCCTGGTCGTCGAGGCGGTAGCCGGGCTCGCCGTTGGCCAGGTTCAGCATGTAGGTGGTGGCGGCGAAGACCTCGATGCGCGACAGCGTCGACTGGTCGGCGTCGGGCAGGTCGACGCCGGTGAGGCCGAAGAGGTCCTGAAGGTGCGCGACCTCGGGACCGAGCTTGCGGTTCAGCTTGTAGCGGCCGACGCGGGAGAGGTCGTAGCGCTTCGGGTTGAAGAAGGCGTTCTCGAAGTAGTTGCGCGAGGCGTCGGGGGTGGGCGGCTCACCGGGGCGGGCGCGCTTGTAGATCTCGATCAGCGCCTCCTCCTGGGTCGGCGCGACCTCCTTGTCCTTCTCCCACTGCCCCTCGAGGAAGTCGAAGTGGCGCACCACCCGGTCGAGCAGGCCCGGGTGGTTCTCCTCGTCGTAGCCGAGGGCGCGCAGCAGGGTGAAGAGGCTCAGGCGGCGCTTGCGGGCCACGCGGGTGCCGGCGGTGACGTCCTTGCCGGGCTTCTGCTCGACGTCGAACTCGATCCACTCGCCGCGGTAGGGGTGGATGGTGCCGGTGACGAGCTGGTGCTTGGCCAGGTTGCGGAGCCGGAACCGCTCACCGGGCTGGAAGATCACGCCGGGTGAGCGCACGAGCTGGGAGACGACGACGCGCTCGGTGCCGTTGATGATGAAGGTGCCCTTGTCGGTCATCATCGGGAAGTCCCCCATGAAGACCGTCTGCTCCTTGATCTCGCCGGTGGTGGCGTTCATGAAGCGGGCCCGGACGAAGATCGGGGCGGAGAAGGTCATGTCCTTCTCCTTGCACTCCTCCACGCTGAACTTCGGCGGGGGGCGCAGGTCCTCGTCGTCGGGGTCGAACTCGAGCTCGAGGCGCAGCGAGCCGCTGAAGTCCTCGATCGGGCTCATGTCGCGGAAGGTCTCCGCCAGCCCCTGGTGGAGGAACCACTCGAACGACGAGCGCTGGATGCTGATGAGGTCGGGGAGCTCCAAGACCTCATCGAGGTTTGCGAAGGAGTAGCGGTCCCGGACGGCAGGGCGAGAAGGCAACGCGACAGCTCCTCAGAGGCGGATCGGCAGAGGGAACCGGCAGGCGCGCAGGGTCGCAAACGAGAGAACCGAAGGACGAGCAGGCGCGGGCACGGCAGAGCAAACCTACCGGGGGACCCCGACGGTCGCAACCCCGGACGGCCGGAGCCGGTCCGGACGGCCGTGCCGTCGGACAGCGAGAGGGTACGACGGGTGTGGCACATCCGTCAACGATCCCCGACCGCTACCGTCCGGGCCGTGGCCGGTACGGGTGCCTCCGAGGTGGTGACGGTGTTCGGGCGCATGCCCGTGCTCGAGGCCCTCGACGACGACCGGGTGGCGGTGCGCCGGGTGCTCGTCGCCCGCACCGCCCGGGGCGACTCGGTCGACGACATCCTCGCTGCCGCCGCCCGGCGGGGCCTCAAGGTCACCCGGGTGGCGCCGGAGAAGGTGACCCGCATCTCGGGCAACGGCCGCCACGACCAAGGCGTGGTCGCCGAGGTCGCGGCCCCGGCCCTCGAGGACCTCGAGGCGTGGCTGGCGCGGCTGGGGCCCGGGGCCCCCGCGTCGGTCGTCCTCCTCGACGGGGTCACCAACCCGGCCAACGTCGGCATGATCGTGCGGACCGTCACCGCTGCGGGCCTCCACGGCCTGGTCCTCCCCCAGGCTGGCTCCCCCGAGGTCGGCCCGCTGGTGATCAAGGCGTCGGCCGGGGTGGCCTTCGACGCCGCCATCCAGCGCTGCCCTACCGCCCTGGCCGGCGTGGAGGCGCTCGCCGCCGCCGGCTTCGCCGTCTACGGCCTCCGGGGCGACGACGCCACCACCATCTACGACACCGAGCTGGCCGACCGGGCGGTCTTCGTGCTCGGCAACGAGACCGTGGGCGTCTCGCCGGTGGTGGCCGAGCGGGTCGGCACCTGGCTCTCGCTCCCCCTCCACAATGGCGTCGAGTCGCTCAACGTGGCCAGCGCCGCCGCCGTCGTCGCCTACGAGCTCGTCCGCCGCCGCCTGACCTGACCGACGGTGGCTCTGGGCGGTGGATCCGGTCGCGGCGGCGACCACCGCCCAGACGGCCCGCGGTCACCGAGACCAAAACGCGGAAGAACCGGCCTGACGGCCGGCTCTTCTGCGGGTTGGGCAACGTTCGCCGAGGCGAAGGCTACCCGCTCGTGATGTCTGGTGCTACTTGACCTCGACGGAGCCGCCGGCGCCCTCGAGGGCCGTCTTGGCCTTCTCGGCGTCCTCTTTGGTGACCTTCTCGAGCACGGGCTTGGGCGCGCCGTCGACGAGGTCCTTGGCCTCCTTCAGCCCAAGGCTGGTCAGCGAGCGCACCTCCTTGATGACCTGGATCTTCTTGTCGCCTGCGGCGGTGAGGATCACGTCGAACTCGTCCTGCTCGACGGCGTCCTCGCCACCACCGCCGCCACCGGCAGCGGGGGCCGCGGCCACGGCCGCGGGGGCCGCTGCGGTGACGCCGAACTTCTCCTCGAAGTCCTTGAGCAGCTCGGACAGCTCGAGCACGGTCATGTTCGAGATCGCGTCGAGGATCTCGTCCTTGGTTGCCATTTGCTACGCCTCCTCGGGCGACTCGGTGGATGCCTCGGCGGCGGGTGCCGCCTCGGTCTCGGGCGCGGCCTCGGCGGGTGCCTCAGCAGCGTTCTCGGGTGCGGCCTCGGCGGGTGCCTCAGCAGCGTTCTCGGGTGCGTCGGCCACGGCGTCGGCCGCGACCTCGGTGGTCTCGGCCGCTGCCTCGTCGGCCGGGGCCGTCTCGGCGGGGGCCGCGTCGGTGGGGGCGCCGGGGGCGCCGCCCTGGTCGATGAGGGCCTTGATGCCGTAGGCCAGGTTGCGGGGCAGGGCCTGGAGCAGCCCGGCGAAGCCCTGCAGCGGGGCGGCGAGGCCGCCGGCCAGACGGGCGAGCAGCTCCTCGCGGGGCGGTACGGCGGCGAGGGCGGTGACCTCGTCGGCGGTGATGGACCGGTCGCCGAGCAGGCCGCCCTTCAGCACGAGGTTCGGGTTGGTGCGCGAGTAGTCGCGCAGCGCCTTGGCCACGTTGACGGCGTCGCCCTCCACGAAGGCGATGGCCGTGGGCCCGACGAGCAGGTCGCCGACGCCGTCGACCCCCAGCTCGTCGACCGCGAAGCGGACGAGGGTGTTCTTGTAGATCTTGTAGTCGCCACCGGCGGCGCGCACCGAACGACGCAGCTCGGCGAGCTCGCTGACCTTGAGGCCGCGGTACTCGGTCAGCAGGACGGCGGTGGACGACGACAGGCGCTCGCGCACCTCGTCGACCACAGCGACCTTCTCGGCCCTCGGCGAGCCGTGGCGGCCCGCTCCGTTCTCGTCCATGCACACCTCGATGTTGCGACTCAGGGCTCGCGCAGGCACGAACCCTGGTGCACCGAGTGCGTGTGCCAGGAGTTCGCCTCGTCAGGCGGGCCGGAGCCCCTTCGGCGCCCGCAGGCGCACCGGATGTCTGCGGCGAGCAGATCGGTTGTGGCGGTCAGGCTAGACGCCCCAGCGACACGGGCACCAAACCGGGCCCGGCCAGCGAGGTCGGCCAGCTAGATGTTGGCGGCCTCGACGACCTCGGCCCGGAGGCGGGCCGGATCGATCTTGATGCCGGGCCCCATGGTGGACGACACCGCCAGCCGCTTGATGTAGCGGCCCTTGGCCGAGGCGGGCTTCACGCGCATGAGCTCGTCGATCACGGCGCGGAAGTTGGAGAGCAGTGCCTCCGAGCTGAAGCTGGCCCTGCCGATCGGCACCTGGACGTTGGCGCCCTGGCGCTCGGTGCGGTACTCGACGCGCCCACCCTTGAACTCGGTGACCGCCCGGCCCACGTCGGGGGTGACGGTGCCGGTCTTGGGGTTGGGCATGAGGCCGCGGGGACCGAGCGCGCGACCGAGGCGGGCCACCTGGGCCATCAGGTCGGGCGTGGCGATGGCCACGTCGAAGTCGAGCATGCCGCCCTCGACCTCGGCGACGAGGTCCTCGGCGCCGACGTGGTCGGCGCCCGCCTCGCGGGCGGCGGCGGCGGCGTCACCGGTGGCGAAGACGGCCACGCGGACGTCCTTGCCGGTGCCGGCGGGCAGCGCCACGGTGCCGCGCACCTGCTGGTCGGCCTTGCGGGGGTCGACACCCAGCTGGATGGCGACCTCGATGGTCTCGTCGAACGTGGCCGACGCCAGCGTGCGGACGAGCTCGATGGCCTCGACCGGGCTGTGCAGGTTCTCGATGTCGAAGCGACGGGCTGCGTCGCGGTACTTCTTTCCTCGCGCCATGGTGTGGCTCCCTCGGGTGGTGGGTGGTGCCAGGGCCGGATGGCCGCTGGTCGCGCCCCGGGGCGAGGTGGACCCTCAGGGGCGCTTGCTGCTGAACTTGCGATTGTCAAGGGCTGGGCGTCTGCTCAACTGCTGCACAAGTTCTGCTCCTCGTCCGCAGACCTCTCAGACGAACTTGCGCCTTCGAAGGCCGAACGAGGAGCAGAACTTCCTCCGCAGTCGTTCAGACACCTTTCTTTTACTTGGCGACCTTGACGCCCATGGAGCGGGCGGTGCCGGCGACCTGGAGCTTGGCGGCCTCGAGGTCGTTGGCGTTGAGGTCGGGCATCTTGGTCTGGGCGATCTCGGTGATCTGGGCGTCGGTGATCGTTCCCGCCTGCTCCTTGCCTGGGTTCTGCGAGCCCTTGTCGAGCTTGATGGCGTCGCGGATCAGGACCGCCGTGGGGGGCGTCTTGGTGACGAAGGTGAACGACCGGTCCTCGAAGATGGTGATCTCGACGGGGATGATCGTGCCCTTCTGGGCCTCCGTGGCGGCGTTGTACGCCTTGCAGAAGTCCATGATGGCCACGCCGTGGGGGCCGAGGGCGGTACCGACGGGGGGTGCGGGGGTGGCGGCGCCAGCCGGGATCTGGATCTTGACGACGGCGGCGACCTTCTTCTTGGCCATGGTGTTCCTACTCAGTCACGTTGGGGCGAACGGGCAAGTGTGGCGGGCGGCGGGCCACGGGGGCAACCCGGCTCGCCGCCACGGGGGTCAGAGCTTGGCGACCTCGGCGAACTCGAGCTCGACGGGGGTCTCCCGGCCGAAGATGTTGACGAGGACCTTGACCTTCAGCTGGTCCTCGTTGATCTCGGCGATCTGGCCGGAGAAGTCGGCGAACGGGCCGGTCTTGACCCGCACGCTCTCGCCCACCTCGTACTCGAGGCGGGGGCGCTGGCGCTTCGCCGGACCCTCGAGGTCGTCCTCGTCGGGCAGCGTGAGGGCCGACTCCACGTCCTTGCGGGACAGCGGCACGGGCTTGGCGCCGAGACCGACGAAGCCGGTGACGCCCGGGGTGTTGCGGATGACGTCCCACGAGCGCTCCTCCAGGAAGCAGCGCACGTAGAGGTAGCCCGGGTAGACCTTCTTCTGAACGACGACCTTCTTGCCGTTCTTGAACTCGACGACGTCCTCCATGGGGATGACGACCTCGAAGATCGAGTCCTCCATGTTCATCGACGAGATGCGGCTCTCGAGGTTGGTCTTGACCTTCTTCTCGTAGCCCGACTGGGTGTGGACCACGAACCAGTCGCCCGGCCGGTCGTAGGGGCTCTCGCGCCTGCGGGGGGGCGCCTCCTCGATCAGGTCCTCGGCGTCGATGACCTCGGCAGCGACCTCGTCGGCCTCGGCCGGGGCATCGCCCACCGAGTCGGTGTCGGTGTCGGCATCGGTGTCGGCATCGGTGTCGGCATCGGCCTCGCTGTCGGCGAGCACGCTCGCCTCGCCCTCGGGGGTCTCGACCCCGGGCTCGGCGGACTCGGCGGCCGCGCCGAGCACGGCGGCGGCCTCCTCGTCGCCATCGGAGGTGGTGGTGGTCTGCAGGGGTTCAGGCACGGTGCTCACGAATCGAAGAGGAAGAAGACGGCTCGGGCGAACGCCCAATCGAGGGCGAAGATGAAGGCGGTGAGGACCAGCAGGGTCAACAGCACGATGATCGAGTAGCGGACGACCTCGTCCCGGTGGGGCCAGGCGACCTTGCGGAGCTCGCCGCGCACCTCCCGGACGTACTGCTTGGGCCCGGTTCGCTCCTTGGGAGGGCGACCGCCCGGGCGCTGCTGGCCCTTGGGGCGCGCCGGCTCGCCGTCGGGGCCGAGTTCGCCCTGGCGCTGCAGCATCCGCTTGGTCTCTCGGTTCATGGCCATGTGGTCGGCACCCGTTCTCGGCTGGTGACGTGCGGGCACCCGGGGGTGATCGGTGCCCGCTTGCGCAGGGCAGGAGGGACTCGAACCCCCAACCGCCGGTTTTGGAGACCGGTGCTCTGCCAAATTGAGCTACTGCCCTAAGGACGCAGCCACGATAGCACCGACCCCTCCAACGCCCCCCGTCGGCCAAGAGGGCCCCGGCCGAAGGCCGAGACCGCTCAACCGGAAGCGAGCGGGTGGCGCCGAGGGAAGGGGCCCGCCGCCGGAGCTTGCGGAGGCGGTGGGAAGGCCCCGCTCGGCGACGGGCCCCGTGAGCCCCTCAACCGGCGAGGCGCAGGCGGCCGCGGCGGGCGGCCAGGACCACGGCCCCCGCACCGGCCGCCGCCGCCGTGGCGACGGCGATCCCGCCGACGTAGGCCACGGTGCGGCCGTGAAGGATGCCCCGCACGGCGTGACGGTCCCCCGCCTCCTCCAGCGAGGCCAGCACGTCAGAGACGAGCCCGGGCGCCGGTCGCAGCACCTCGGTCCGCAGCGACCGCAGGGCCCGCATCAGCTTGCGGTACTGGGCCAGCTCGGCCTGGCAGGGCAGGCAGGTCTCGACGTGGCGACGGGTACGGCGGTCGTCGAGGTGCAGACCATCGGGCGATGCGGCCAGCAGGTCGGCCAGGTCGTCACACCGCACGGGCGGCCTCCCCGTCGTGGGCTCCGGGCCGCGGGTAGAGCTCCTCACGGAGCTTCCGCCGGGCCCGGTGCAAGCGGACCTTGGCCGCTGAGGTGGAGATCCCCAGCTCGGCGGCGATGGCCTCGTGGGGCAGGTCGTAGATGTCGCGAAGCACGATGACGGCCCGCAGCCGCGGCGGCAGGTCGGCCAGGGCGGCGGTGAGAAGGTCGCGGTCGGCGGCCAGGTCGGCCCGGGCCTCGGGATCGTGGCTCGGGTCGATGTCGACCACGACGTCGTCGTCGGGGAGCGGGTCGTGACGGTGCCGGCGCCGCCGGCCGAGGTGGGTCGCGGCGCAGTTGGCGGTGATCCGGTACAGCCAGGTGCTGAACTGGGCGTCGCCCCGGAAGCGGGCGAGGCCCCGGTAAGCCCGCAGGTAGGTCTCCTGGACCACGTCCTTCGCATCCTCCTCATCGCCGACGAGCCTGACGGCGAGGGTGTACGTCTCTGCTGACGTCGCCCGCACCAACTCGTCGAAGGCGGCCCGGTCGCCGCCACGAGCAGCGTCGACGAGGGCAGCCCGCGCTGCAACCATCGATCCTCCGACCTCGGGGAGGGGCTGACGGTTACGCGCCGGCACGATGGGAGCCACGGTGACCCCTAGCGGGTCTCCTTGTGGACGGTGTGGGAGCGGTCCCAGCGGCAGTACTTCTTCATCTCGATCCGCTCGCGCTGGTTCGACTTGTTCTTGGTGGTGATGTAGTTGCGGCGCTTGCACTGCTCGCAGGCGAGCGTCACCGCGACACGCTTCTCGTTGGCCATCGTTTTCCTCTCCTGCGGATGTGGTGCCCTGCCGGGCCGGTAGCGGCGGCCGGACTCGAACCGGCGACCTCTCGATTATGAGCCGAGCGCTCTCACCAACTGAGCTACGCCGCCGGGCGAGCCCCCTGTCAGAATCGAACTGACGACCTTTTCCTTACCATGGAAACGCTCTGCCGACTGAGCTAAGGGGGCGGGTGCTTGGTGCTCGGCCGCAGGCGCGGCCGGCTCGACATGGTAGCGGCTGGCCCTGACCGCCTGAGAATCGCCCGGTGGCCGCCACGACGGTAGGTATGGTCGACGCCGTGCTGATCCGCCAGGCTCGCCTCGATGACGCCGAGGGCATCCGGGCGATCTACAACCTCGAGGTCACGACCTCGACCGTCACCTTCGACCTGGTGCCCCGCAGCCCGGCCGAGCAGCGGGCGTGGCTCTCGGATCGCTCCGGTGCCCACGCCGTGGTGGTCGCCACCGAGGAGGGCCCGGCCGGCGACGTGGAGGTGGTCGGCTTCGGCGCCCTCTCCCCCTACAAGGAGCGCCCGGCGTACGCCACCACCGTGGAGAGCTCGGTCTACGTGCGCCGCGACCGGCACCGCCGGGGCGTGGGCGATGCCGTCGTCGCCGAGCTGATGACCACCGCCACCGCCCACGGGTTCCACGCCGTCATGGCACGCATCGTCGGCGATCACGAAGCCTCGATCGCCCTCCACCGCCGGCACGGCTTCCAGGTCGTGGGCACCGAGCGCGAGGTCGGCCGCAAGTTCGGCCAGTGGCTCGACGTGGTGGTGCTCCAGCGCCTGCTGGGCTGACGACTGGGCACGATCCGGTGCCGACGGCGGCCCTCGTGGCCGCCGTCGGGTCCGAGGGTGGGCCGGGGAGGATTCGAACCTCCGTAGGCTGAGCCGGCAGATTTACAGTCTGCTCCCTTTGGCCGCTTGGGTACCGACCCTCGGCGGCAACGTTACCCTGAGCGCATGCCGAGCTTTGACGTCGTGTCCGAGATCGACGGCCAGGAGGTCCGCAACGCGGTGGACCAGGCCCAGCGCGAGGTGTCGACCCGCTTCGACTTCAAGGACACGGGCACCGAGCTCGAGCTCGGCAAGGACGAGATCACCCTCCGTGCCGGCTCCGAGGACCGCCTGCGGGCGCTGCGCCAGGTGCTGGAGGAGAAGTTCGTCAAGCGCAAGCTCTCGCTCAAGTCCCTCGACTGGGGCAAGGTCGAGGAGGCGTCCGGCCAGGCGGTCCGCCAGGTCGTCACCCTCCGGTCGGGGATCTCGGCCGACAACGCCCGTGACATCAACAAGCGCATCAAGGCCATGGGCCTCAAGGGCGTCCAGTCGTCCACCCAGGGCGACTCCGTCCGGGTCACGGGCAAGAAGCGCGACGACCTGCAGGGGGTCATCGCCGAGCTGAAGGCCAGCGACATCGAGCTGCCGCTGCAGTTCAACAACTTCCGCGACTGACCACCGTCGGCGGGAAGCCGCGGCAGGACGGTCGGATCAGCCCTCGAGGACGACCAAGGCCAGGGCAGGCGGCAGGAGGGGGCGCAACCAGGCGTTGACCTCGCGTTCGACGTCGGCCCGGTCGGCCCGCGCGGCCAGCTGCACGCTGGCCAGCGACACCCAGTCGATGTTGGCGGCCGCCCGCGCTGCCTCGGCCTCGGCCAGCTGGAGCGCGCCTCCGGTGGGGCTGACCGACGACGCCCACAGCAGCGCGGAGCGAGGGGGTCCGAGCTCGAGGTCGTCGGGCTCGGGCAGCTCGACGGCGGCCGGGGTCGCAACCTCCACCGCGGGTCTGCCGGTGTCGTCGAGGTTGCCGGCCGCCGCGGCGGCGGCGTAGGCGGCCACCAGCTCGGGCACGGCGGCCAGGGCGTCGCTGATGAACTTGTCGAGGACAGGCTTGGGGTCGATCGGGCGGCCGCCACGGGGGTGGATCTGGATGTGGAGGTGCGGCGGGGTGGTCCGGGCGTTGCCGGAGTTGCCGACGTAGCCCACCACCTGTCCGGTCACCACGCTGCTCTCGATCTCGATCCCGGGGCCGATGCCCGAGAGGTGGGTCAGGTACCAGTAGGTGCCGTCGGGCTGGTCGACGTACACCGAGAGCCCGCCGAGGCCGCCGTCGGTGATCCGGATGGTGCCGTCGACCGGCGCGCGCACCGGCGTGCCCATCGGGGCGAAGATGTCGGTGCCCTCGTGGAGGCGCCAGCCGGGGCCGAACCGGGGGAACCACCAGTCGTGGGAGTACGACGCCTGGCCGCCAACGGGGAAGCGACCGAAGCCGATCACCGCGGCGTCCTCGATGCTCACGCCGAACTGCTCGAGCTCTTGGAGGGCCTCGAGCAGGGCCGCGGTGTTGGTGGCCGGCGTGCGCACGACCGAGTCACGCAGGGCCTGCAGGTGGTCGGGGAACTCGCCTGCGCCCGCTGGCGGCGGCCCTCCATCGGGATCCTGGGTCTGGCTCGTGGACCCGTCCTCAGACGGGGAGGAGCCAGAGTCGTCGTCCGAAGCGGAGGGCGACGGCTCCTCCTCTTCCGGGGGGGGCGGGGACGTGGGGGTCAGGAGCCCGTCGTCGGAGGGCGGGGCCGTCGTCGTCGTGGTGCTCGTGGTGGTCGTCGACGTGGTGGTCGTGGTGGACGACGTCGTCGTGGTCTCCAGCGGCGGCAGCTCGACCTGGGCGGCGGCGCCCACGGCCGTCGCCACGACGAGCGCGACGACGCCTGAGGCGACCACGGCGAGTGAACGGCGGCGCACAGAGCTGCTGGGACGAGGGTTCGACGGGTTCATGTGCAATCAAGGCTTCGACGTTGGAGGGGCCCGGACCTTCCCCCGGATGCCACGGAGCGAACCCGCCGCCCTGCTCTGGGCGCGGGGCGCGGCCCGGTGACGGCTACTGCCAGGCCCCGCTGCGGAGCCGGGCCACGCGGTCGGCCGTGCTGGGGTGGCTGCGGAAGAGGGTGGCGAATTGCACCTTTCGCCCGGTGAGGGGGTTCACGATGTAGGCCTGGGCCTGGCTGGGCTGGACGTCCATGGGGATCTGACGGGCCCCCGCCTCGAGCTTCTCGAGGGCGCGGGCGAGCGCCTCGCCGTCGCCGATGAGCCGGGCCCCGGTGCGGTCGGCCTCGAACTCGCGGCTGCGGCTCAGGGCCATCTGGAGGATCCCGGCGGCGACGGGGGCGAGGAGGGCGGTGGCGAGGAGAGCGATCGGGTTGCTGTCGCGGTCGCGGCCACCGCTGCCGAAGATGGCCGCGAAGCGGGCCATGAACGCCAGGTAGGTGATGGCGGTGGCGATGGCGGCCGCCACCGACCCGATGAGGATGTCGCGGTTGCCGATGTGGCTGATCTCGTGGGCCAGCACGCCGCGGAGCTCGTCCCACGTGCAGATCTCCATGATCCCACGGGTGACCGCGACGGCCGCGTTTTCGGGGTTGCGGCCCGTGGCGAAGGCGTTCGGCTGCAGGTCGGGGGTCACGTACAGGCGGGGCATCGGCATGCCCGCCGCCTGGGTCAGCTCGCGCATGATGGCGTGGTACTCGGGGTACTCGGCCTCGCTGGCCGGCACCGCCTTGGCGGCCTTGATGGCCAGCTTGTCGGAGAACCAGTACGAGCCACCGACCATGGCGATGGCCACGACCAGCATGATGGTGGCCCCGGAGCCGCCGCCGAAGGCGCCGCCGATCACCACGAAGAGGCCGGCGAGCCCGGCCAGCAGCACGAACGTCTTGAACGTGTTGTTGTGCATCGTCCCTTTCGTCTCCTGCGCGCGAGGGGGGCGTGCGCAGGAGCCAGGATACCGGCCGGGGACGTGGCTCCCGGGGTCAGTCCTCCTGGGGGGCGGTGGTGGCCCGCTTGCGGATCTCCTCGACCACCGCCGGGTCGGCCAGCGTGGTGGTGTCGCCCAGGTCGCGGCCCTCGGCCACGTCCTTGAGGAGCCGGCGCATGATCTTGCCGCTGCGGGTCTTGGGCAGGTCGTCGGTGAAGATGATCGTCTTCGGGCGGGCGGTCGGGCCGATCTTGGTGGCGACGTGGGCCCGCAGCTCCTGGCCGAGCTCGTCGCTCGAGGTGACGTCGCCCTTCACGGTGACGAAGGCCACGATCGCCTGGCCAGTGGTCTCGTCCTTCGCCCCGACGACGGCCGACTCCGCCACCTGGTGGTGGTCGACGAGGGCCGACTCGACCTCGGTGGTCGACACCCGGTGGCCGGAGACGTTCATGACGTCGTCGACCCGGCCGAGCAGCCACAGGTAGCCGTCGTCGTCGGTCTTGGCACCGTCTCCGGCGAAGTAGCGGCCCCCGAAGCGGCTCCAGTAGGTCTCGCGGTAGCGCTCGAGATCGCCGTAGATGCCACGCAGCATCGAGGGCCACGGGCGGGTGAGGGTGAGGTAGCCGCCGCCCTTGTGCACGGGGTTACCGGCGTCGTCGACCACCTCGGCCTCGATGCCCGGCAGCGGGAAGGTGGCGGAGCCCGGCTTGGTGGTGGTGGTGCCCGGGAGGGGCGAGATCATGATGGCGCCGGTCTCGGTCTGCCACCAGGTGTCGACGATGGGGCACCGTCCGCCGCCGATGTGGGTGTGGTACCACATCCACGCCTCGGGGTTGATGGGCTCGCCGACGCTGCCCAGCAGGCGCAGGGACGACAGGTCGTGGCGCTCGGGCTCCTGGGTCCCCCACTTCATGAAGGTCCGGATGGCGGTGGGAGCGGTGTAGAGCGTGGTGACCCCGTACCGCTCGACGATGTCCCAGAAGCGGTCCTTGCCGGGGTGGTCGGGGGTGCCCTCGTACATCACCGAGGTCGCGCCGTTGGCCAGCGGTCCGTAGACGATGTAGCTGTGGCCGGTGACCCAGCCGATGTCGGCCGCGCACCAGTAGACATCGGTCTCGGGCTGGAGGTCGAAGACGTACTTGTGGGTGAAGGCCACCTGGGTGAGGTAGCCGCCCGTGGTGTGCATGATCCCCTTGGGCCGGGCCGTGGTGCCCGAGGTGTAGAGCAGGTAGAGGAGGTCCTCGGCATCCATGGGCTCGGGCGGGCAGGTGGCCTCGGCATCGGCCATCAGGTCCTGGTACCAGTGGTCGCGGCCGTCCTCCATGTGGACGTCCTGGCCGGTGCGGCGCACCACGACCACGTGCTCGATGGTGGGTGTGTCGGCGAGGGCCACGTCGACGTTGGGCTTGAGGGCGCTGACGCTGCCCCGCCGGTTGCCACCGTCGGCGGTGACGAGGACCTTCGCCTCGGCGTCGTTGATGCGATCGGACAGCGAGTCGGCCGAGAAACCGCCGAACACCACCGAGTGCGGGGCGCCGATGCGGGCGCAGGCGAGCATGGCCACCGCAAGCTCGGGGATCATCGGCATGTAGATGTTGACCCGGTCGCCCTTGGCGACCCCGAGGCCCTTGAGGACGTTGGCGAAGCGCTGCACCTCGTCGAGGAGGTCGGCGTAGGTGATGGTGCGGGTGTCGCCCGGCTCGCCCTCCCAGTGGAAGGCGACCTTGTCACCACGGCCCGCCTCCACGTGGCGGTCGAGGCAGTTCTCGCTCACGTTGAGCTGCCCGCCCACGAACCACTTGGCGAAGGGGAGGTCCCAGTCGAGGACCGTGTGCCACTCCTTGCGCCACGTGAGCAGCTCGGCGGCCTGACGGGCCCAGAACGACTGCCAGTCGTCGTCGGCCTCGTCGTAGAGGGTGGCGTCGGTGACGAGGGCTCGCTGCTGGAAGGCCGCCGGCGGCGGGAAGGTCCGGTCCTCGAGGCCGAACACCTCGATGGCGTCGCTGCTGCTCTGGTCGGTCATCGCCGTCCCCCTCGTGTGCACGGTTCGCTACGGGGGCGACGTTAGCGAGGCAGGAGTGAGGGGCGAGCGGGCGAACGGCCGCGCCCACCTTCTCGTGGCGCTTCCGTGCGCTCCCGCGACCTGGCGACACCGAAAGCGGCAGGAACCGCCACGAGAGCTGTCAGCCGACGGGTTCGGGCTCCCGGATGGACAGCCGGGCTTCGTCCTCGTCGTCGCGGCGACGCCTGCGCTTCAGCACGTACCAGAGCAGGCACCCCAGGATGAGGAGCAACAGGAGCAAGGCGATGCCGAAGAGGATGAGGCCCTTCATCGAGTCGGTGACCCGCTCGGCGCCAAACGACTCACCCAGCTCACCGTGCTCCCCCGGGAAGGTGATCGTGGCCCGGACCGTGCGCTCGAGCTCTCCCGACCGCAGTGTCAGGGTGGCGGTCCAGGGGCCGTCGGGGATCTCGCGGTCCAGCCGGACCAGCACATCGCCCGTCTGGCCGATGCCGAGCGTGGTGCCCAGCTCGGCGGGGAAGGGGCCGGCCGAGAGCCCGGCAGGCCCGTCGCTGAGCTCGAGCTCACCGCTCATGTCGAGGGCGCGTCCACCGGTGTTGTGCACCTTGGCCTTGACCACCGGCGCGCCGTCGGACTCCCGGGCGGTGGTGAGCGTGTCGACCTCGAAGTCGGAGGCGGGCTCGCCACCCTCGCCGACGGAGAGGTAGATGCGGACGCCGACGCGGTTGACGACGGTAACACCGCTCTCCGACGTCGCTGACGGGAGCTCGGCCCAGATCACACCGTAACGTTCGCCGGGAGACGCGTCACCCGGCACCGTGATCATGACCACTGCCTCCGTCTCGCTCCGGGGCGGCACATCCACCTCCTGCGGGCTGACGGTGGTCCACCGGCTGAGCTCGTTCTGGGAGCGCCCCTCCGCGAAGCGCATCTCACCACCCTCGAGATCGGCGGCGCCTACGTACAGGGCGATCCGCTGAGCACGGTCGGTCCGGTTTCCCAACCGGATCGTCCGCTCGATGGTGGCACCGGGCGAGAGGTGATCGATCACGTAGATGCGGGCCCGCGGGTCGTCGGCACGATCGCTGGGTATCTCCGCCAGACCGATCGAGACACCTTCCGAGGCGGGAGGGTCGCCGTCCTGTGCCCAGCCGGGCGCGCCGATCGCCGGGGCCAGGGCCCCGGCGATCAACAGGACGAGGAGCAGGGAGCGGCGCATCGACCCGGAGGGTACGCCCAGGTCACCGGCGCCGCTGTGCATCCTCAAGCGACGGAGTGGGTCACCGTGCCCGTGTACGTGCCCGACACCTGCGACGACAGCAGCGTGAAGGCCAGCGTGGGGTTCCACGTCGCCGTGTTGGTGCCTTCCCCTGCCCACGTCCCGGCCGTCGCCGGCGCACCGAGGGTGAGTCCCACGCCGGGGGTGAAGGTCCCGGTTCCGGTGGTGGTGGCAGCAGGTGCGGTGTAGGTGATGTTGGTGTTGGCGATCGTCTCCGATGCTGCCGGGGTCGCAGCCGTGCCGGTCGTGAAGTTCGTGGCGGAGACGGTGGCGGTCCAGGTCGCCACGAGGTTCCCCCGCTCGTCCGTCACCTGCACGTTGCCGAGGGTGCCGGAGAAGGTCAGCGAGCCGGACTCGACGTTTCCGAGGTGGACGGTGCTGGCCGGCTCGCTGATCGTGAGCAAGCCCCCGGTGATGCTGAGCGTCGCAGTCGTCTGCGCCTGGGCTCCCGGCGCGAATGCCAGCATCGAGGCTGCAGTGGCGAGGGCTGCTCCTGCGGCGAGGACCTTGTTGAACTTCATCGGGCTGCTCCATCGGTGTGGTGGTTGCGCACTTGTTGTGCCTTTGTTGTCTCGACGTTGAGGGGCGTTCCCTGAAGCCCCGGAGGTGACCATTTATGGAACCACCCGAACGGGTGGTGCGACAAAGTCCCTGGTCAGCGGCGTGAGATGAGCTGATCGACGGGGGCGAAGCCGTCGGTCAGGACCCTGGCGCCGCCCACCAGGACGTCGAGGTCGGCGCCGTCGGCCAGGAGGCCCTCGGCGACGTCGAGGTCCCCCTGGGCCAGCGTCAGAGGGGCGTGCGACGCCACCAGCACGTGGTTCTGGGGCGCCGACCCGTCCTGGCCCGGTGGCTCGATCACGGCCACGTGGTCGAACACGGCCTGCAGCGTGGCCACCTCGGCTCGGAGGAAGCGGCGGGGTCCACCGTCGATGACGTTGAGCACGTACACCCCATCGGGGCGGAGCACCCGGTCGAGGAGCCGCACCACCTCGACGGTCGTGAGGTGCCAGGGCACGGAGACGCCACCGAAGGCGTCGCCGACCACCACGTCGAACCGGTCGGCGGGCAGGTCGTCGAGGGCGGTGCGGGCATCGCCGGTGACCACCCGGAGGTCCGGCCCGGTGACGAGGCCGAGCTCGTCTCGCACGATGTCGACGAGGTCGGCGTCGAGCTCGAGCACGGTGCTGGCGCTGCCCGGCCGGGTGGCGGCCAGCCAGCGGGGCATGGTGAAGCCACCGCCGCCCACGTGCAGCACCTCGATCGGGCCGGCGGTCGTGGCGTCGATCACGTCGGCGAAGAGCCGGATGTAGCGGAACTCGAGGTGCGTCGGGTCGTCGAGGTCGACGTAGCTGTGACGGAGGTCGTCGAGCACCAGCACCCGGCCCGAGGGCCGGCCGGGGTCGAGCTCGACCCGGGCGCAGAAGTACGCCGTCTCGTGGTGACACGGGCCGGCGGCGCTGGTGGACACCCCTGCGACCAGCACGGCGACGACGGCCGCGCCGGCCATCACCACCCGCCGTGCCGGGGCCATGACCAACCAGAGGACGAAGCCGGCAACCAGGAGGCCCAGGCCCAGTGCGACCACGATCGCGCGCGAGGGCAGGGCGCCCACCAGCACGAAGCCCGTCAGGAAGGTGCCCACGAGCGCGCCCGCCGTGCCCGCCGCCGACAGCCCACCCACCACCGAGCCGGTCTCCACCAGGCTCTCCAGCCGCAGCTTCGCCGCCATGGGGCTCACCCCCGACAGCACCGCGGCAGGGGCGAAGAAGGCCAGCACGGTGAGCAGCACGATCGCCCCGGGCCCGCCCCCGGCGACGGTCGGCCCGACGGCGGTCACGACCGGCAGGGACGTGAGCGCCAGCAGCCCACCGAGGACGAGGGTCGGCCCGAGCAGGCGTCGGGCGTCGTACCGGTCGGCGAGGCGGCCCCCCACGGCGCTCCCGAGGGCGATGCCGGCCAGCACCGTGCCGATGATCCCGGTGTAGGTCTCGAGCGAGACGCCGAGATGGGGCGCCACCAGCCGGCCGGCGATGATCTCCAGCACCAGCACCGCGGCAGAGGTGCAGAAGACGAGCAGCCCGGCGGTCCAGCTCCTCACTGGCCCACCTGCCACTCGAGGACGCGGAAGGCGCCCAGCCCCGCCGGGTCGGTGAGGGCTTCGGCCTCCCCCACCGCGCTCCGGGCCCGGAGGGCGGCGAGGTCGCCGATGGCCGCCCGCTCGTGCCACGTGGCCCGGGCCGCGGCGACCAGGTCGTCGATGCCGTGGGCGCGGAGCCAGTCGGCCTGGCTGGCCTCGGATCGGGGGCGGTGGGCCCGGACCAGCTGATCGACGGCCACCTCACAGGTGATGTCCTGGCTCCCGGGCCGGGCCAGTGGCGGGCCGCCGCGGGCGTGAGCCCGGTAGGTGCGCAGCCACTCGTCGCACGGGCGGGTGGCCATCGACGCCGTGGTGTCGGCGTAGTCGAGGGCGATCAGCCGACCTCGGTCGAGCGAGCTCAGCACCTGTCGCAGCCAGGCGGTCGCCGCCCGCTGGAGCGGGATCCGCGCGCCCGGTGGAGCGGCGGGTGCCAGCTCGCCGGCCAGGGCGCCCGACTGAGATGAGGCCCCGACCAGGACCTCGACCAGCTCGCCCCGGTGGTCGGCACCCACCCGCACCTCGGCCCACCCGTCCTCGGTCCGCTCGAGGAGGGCGACCGGGAGGTTGTCGAGCAGCTCGTTGGCGAGCACCACCCCGGTGAGCGACACCGCCGGCAGGTCGTCGAGCACGGCGACGAGCGGGCCAGCACCCGGCTCGACCGGTCCGTCGGCTTCGTCGTCCGACGGCCCGACGGCCAACACGTTGGCCGGCGGCTCCAGCGGCACCAGCTCGGCGACAGCGTCGCGCAGCACCGGGGACCGCTCGACGCAGAGGTAGCGCAGCGCCGGCGCGCAGTTGGGCCGGGCATCGAGCACCGACCTGGCCAGGGCCCCCCGTCCGGCACCCACCTCCACCACCACGAACGGATCGGGACGGCTCAGGCGCTCCCACTCGGCGTCGAACGCCCGGGCCACCACCGCGCCGAAGAGGGGGCCGACCTCGGGGCTGGTGATGAAGTCGGCCCGCCGGCCCGCCCCCCCGCCGGTGGCGAAGAAGCCCGAGACGCCGTAGAGGGCGACGTCCATGTAGCGGTCGAAGGTGATCGGCCCCTCCCGCTCGACGAGGGCGAGGACCTCCTCGAGCGCGCTCACACGCTCAGGGCAGGGCGGCGAAGAGGGCGAGATCGCCGAAGCGGGCGATCACGCCGGGGACGATGCCGATGATCACCGTGGCGACCACGCACAGCCCGAGGGCTGCGGTGAGCGACGGCGTGACCTTGACGGGCATGGTGTCGCCGTCGGGCACCGGGGCCATCCACATCTGGCGGGCCACGTTGGCGTAGTAGAAGAGCGCGATCACGGAGTTGACGCCCACGATCACGCCGAGCACCACCGCGGCGGGCGTCAAGGCGTCGAAGAGCACCCGGAAGACCACGAACTTGGCGTACCAGCCGGCGAGCGGAGGGATGCCGGCGAGGGCGAACAGGAAGATCGTCATCACCACGGTGAGGCCGGGGGCGTAGGTGAACAGCCCACCGAACGACTCGATCTCGCCCGAGCGCGTCTTGCGGGCCACGGTCATCACCACGGCGAAGGCACCGAGGTTCATCGCCGTGTAGATCAGCAGGTAGGTGACCACGGCGCTGATGGCGCCGGCTGGGCCGGCGTCGAGCTCGCCGGCGACGGCGAAGGGTACGAGCATGAACCCGGCCTGGGCCACCGACGAGTAGGCGAGCAGGCGGATGATGTTTGTCTGGCGCAGGGCGATGAGGTTGCCGACCGTCATGGTCAGCACCGCCAGGACCCAGAACATCGGCTGCCAGACGTCGTCACGACCGAGGAAGCCGATGAAGACCAGCTGCATGAGGGCGACGAAGCCCGCCGCCTTGGAGGCCACGGACAGGAAGGCGGTGATCGGGGTCGGCGCGCCCTCGTAGGTGTCGGGCGCCCAGGTGTGGAACGGGACGGCCGAGATCTTGAATGCGAAGCCGACGATCACGAAGACGATGCCGAGGGTGACGATCGGGGCCGAGCCCTCACCGGCGGCGAGGGCGTCGCCGATCTCGGTGAGGATGGTGGTGCCGGTCATGCCGAACACCAGCGACATGCCGTAAAGCATCACCGCCGTGGCGAACACGCCGAGGAGGTAGTACTTCAGCGAGGCCTCGTTGCCCCGGAGGTCCCGCTTCCGCCAGCCGGCGAGCAGGTAGGCGGGGATCGAGAGGAGCTCGAGGGCGATGAAGATGCTGATGAGGTCGCGCGACGAGGCCATGACCATCATGCCCAGCACCGAGCACAGCACCATGAAGTAGAACTCGCCCACGTAGTAGTCGCCGTCGGCGATGTAGTCGGTGGCGATGAGCGTGGTGATCAGCGCGGCGACGAGGAACAGCGCCTTGAGGACGAGCGCGAAGTTGTCGACCATGTAGGCGCCGTTGAACATGCCGCGGTCGGCGCCGTCGACGGCGAGGGTGAGCACGGGGACCATGGCGGCGATCAGGCCGATGCCGGCGACGGTGGAGGTCGCCCAGCGGACCCGCTCCTCGAACAGCAGGTCGATCAGCAGCAGCACCACGATGACCCCGAGCAGCACCAGCTCGGGGGCGAAGGCGTGGTAGTCGATGACCGGCGTCTCGAACGCCGATCGCACGGTCTCCATCGGTCAGCCCCCCAGCGCGGCCAGGGCCGTGCCCACCGCGGCGTCGGTGATCCCGAACAGCAGGGTCGGGTAGACGCCCAGCACCACGATCAGGATGAGGATCGGCGTCCAGGCCACGTACTCGTTCCAGTGGAGATCGTGGATGTCGACCTTCTCGAACTCCTCCTTGGGGGTGCCGAACGCCGCTCGCTGCAGCATCCAGAGGAGGTAGCCGGCGGCGAGCACGGTGCCGACGGCGGCCACGACCATGTAGCCGCGGAACAGCTCGACCGACAGGCCTTCGGCGGGGCTGTAGGCGGCGAGGATGACGGGGAACTCGCCCCAGAACCCGGCGAGCCCGGGGAGCCCGAGCGACGCCATGGCGCAGAAACCGAGGATCCAGCCCAGGCGGGGCGCCTGGAGGAGCAGGCCGCCGAGTCGGGACAGCTCCAGGGTGTGGAAGCGGTCCTTCACCGAGCCGGCGACGAAGAAGAGCATGCCGGTGATGAGGCCGTGGGCGACCATGCCGAACACCGCCGCGTTGAGGCCGAAGTCGGTGAGGGTGGCGATGCCCAGCATCACGTAACCCATGTGGGCCACCGAGGAGAAGGCGATCAGGCGCTTCATGTCGGTCTGGGCGAGGCAGCCGAGGGCGCCGTAGATGATGCCAATGACGGCTAGGCCGCCGATCCAGGGCGCCCACTCGATGGCGGCCTCGGGCAGGATCGGGATGGCGACCCGGACGAAGCCGTAGGTGCCGAGCTTCAGCAGGATGGCGGCCAGGATCACCGAGCCCTGGGTCGGTGCCTGGGTGTGGGCGTCGGGGAGCCACGTGTGGAACGGGAACATGGGCACCTTGATGGCGAAGCCCATGAACAGGCCACCGAAGATCAGCAGCTGGGTGTTGCGGTCGATGTTGTCCGATGCCACAGCGACGAGCTCGGGGATGGAGAACGTCTCACCGCCCTGGAAGAACAGGGCCAAGAAGCCCAGCAGCATGAGCGCCGAGCCGAAGAGCGTGAAGAGGAAGAACTTGATGGCCGCGTACTGGCGGTCCTCGCCACCCCACACGCCGATCATGAAGTACATCGGCAGCAGCACGACCTCGAAGAAGACGAAGAACAAGATGAGGTCCTGGGCCACGAAGGTGCCGTTCATCCCGACTTCGAGGATGAGGATCAGGATGAGGAACGCCTTGGGGTTGTGCGGTGTCGGGAAGTGGTTCCAGCTGTAGAGCACGACCAGCAGGGTGATGAACATCGACAGCACCAGCAACGGGAGGGAGATCCCGTCGATGCCGATCAGGTACCGGCTGTTGATGACCTCGATCCAGGGCTTGTCGAGGCCGAACTGCAGCTCACCGGCACGCCCGTAGTCGAAGCGGGCGAGGATGTAGATGCCGATGCCGAAGGTGGCGGCGGTGGTGAGGAGGGCGAGGACCTTGTGGGTCACCTCCTCGGCCCGCGGCACGAGCATCATGGCGATGGCCCCTGCCAGCGGCAGGAACACCGCCAGCGAGAGGGCGTAGTCGTCGAAGGTCTCCATTGGCGTCGATCGCTCCTGGCTGTTCTTGCTCGGGCTGCGCTACTGGACGAAGAGGACGAGGACGAAGGCAAAGGCGGCGGCGCCTGCGAAGAGGAGCGCCGCGTAGCTCTGCACCTTGCCGTTCTGGATGGCCCGGAGGCCACCGCCGGCACGGCCGGCACCGATGCCGGCGCCGTTGACGGCGCCGTCGACCACCCCCTGGTCGATCCGCTTGTAGATCCAGCGGCCGGAGGTGACGGAGCCGTTGGCGACGCCGTTGACGATCCCGTCGAGCACCCGCTGGTTGAACCAGTTGGCGGCCCGGGCGATCGAGCCCTTGACGGAGCCGACGACGACGCCGGTGTAGAGGTGGTCGAGGTAGTACTTGTTCTCGAGGAAGCGGTAGCCGACGGCAGCCGCCCGGTTGCGTGCGGTGACGCCCTGCGGGAGACGGCCCCCGAAGTAGAGGACGGCGGCGACGGCGATGCCGACCACGGCGACGACGATCGAGTTGAAGGCGATCGGCACCGAGAACTCGGGGTGGTTGACCCCGGCGAGGACGAACACCTCGTTGCGGGTGGCGTAGAAGAACGCCTGGATGCCGAGCGGCGGGGCGTTGAGGAGCCCGGCACCGACCGAGAGCACCGCCAGGACGATCAGCGGGACGGTGATGACCTTCGGGGACTCGTGGGGGTGGCCGTGGCCCCGGAACTCACCGAAGAACGTGAGGTAGACCGCACGAGTCATGTAGGCCGCCGTCATGAACGCACCGACGAGGCCGACGATCATGAAGACGCCGTAGCCGTTGTCCGAGGCGCCGAGCAGGATCTCATCCTTCGACCAGAACCCTGCCAGCGGCGGGAGGCCGGCGAGGGCGAGCGAGCCGATCATGAAGGTGACGTAGGTGGTCGGCATGTGCTTGCGGAGACCACCCATCTCCCGCATGTCGAAGCTGTGCACGGCATGGCTGACCGACCCGGCGCCGAGGAAGAGGAGGCCCTTGAAGAAGGCGTGGGTGAAGAGGTGGAAGATGGCTGCGGTCCAGGCGCCGACGCCGAGGGCCAGCACCATGAAGCCCAGCTGGCTGACGGTGGAGTAGGCGAGCACCTTCTTGATGTCGGTCTGCACGAACGCCAAGGCGGCGGCGATGAGGATGGTGATGCCACCGATCACCGCGATTGGGTTGACCCCGCCGCCGCCGATGTCGAACGCCTGCCAGAAGACGCCGTAGAGGCGGGCCACGAGGTACACCCCGGCCACGACCATGGTGGCGGCGTGGATCAGCGCCGACACCGGCGTGGGTCCGGCCATGGCGTCGGGGAGCCAGGTGTGCAGCGGGAACTGGGCAGACTTGCCGATGGCGGCGACGAACAGGGCGACCGCCGCCACGAGCAGCGCCGTCTCGGCGATCTCACCGCCGAGGGCGGCGGCGTTGATGCTGGCGATGTCGAACGTCAGGCCGGCGGCGAAGAACAGGATCGAGATGCCGACCAGCAGCCCGATGTCGCCGGTGCGCGTGGTCAGGAACGCCTTGAGGGCAGCGTTGGAGTTGTCCTTCTCCTCCCACCAGTGCCCGATCAGCATGAAGCTGCACAGGCCCATCAGCTCCCAACCGAACAGCAGCTGCAGCATGCTGCTGGAGACGACCAGCAGGAGCATCCCGGTGGTGAACAGGGAGAGACCGGCGAAGTAGAAGGTGAAGCGGGGGTCGCCGTGCATGTAGTTCGTGGAGAACACGTGCACCAGCAGCGAGATCAGGGTCACCACGAAGAGCATGGTCACGGCGAGGCCATCGATGGCGGTACCGACCTTCACCTCGACGTCGCCGATCTCGAACCAGGTGACGTTGCGCTCCACCGCGCCGCGAATGGTGGTGGGCCCGCCGTGGTCGTCGTCCTCGGCGGCCGTCACCTCGGTCCCGTCGAGGCCGGCGAGGACGACCGGCGCCGCGAGGGCGTGGTCGTCGCCGGCTTGGGACTCGTCGGTGGCGTGGACCCCGGCGGGCTCGACGACGTGGTCCTCGGGCTGGTCGAGCCACTGGAAGACACCGACGCAGGAGAGCGCGAACGCGACGGCGAGCACGCCGACGCCGATCTCCGACCCGTGCTTCGGCAGGCGCTTGCCGAAGAACAGGATCAGCCAGAACGACATGAAGGTCAGGGCTGGGATGATCCAGGCGTTCTCGAGCACGGTCAGCCCTTCATCAGGTCGACGTCATCGATGTCGACGCTGCGGCGGTTGCGGTAGATGAGCAGGATGATCGCCAGGCCGACGCCGACCTCAGCGGCGGCCACGGCCACCACGAAGAGGGCGAAGACCTGCCCCACGAGCATGGCGTCGCCGCCGGCCATGGAGCCGAAGGCGATGAGGTTGATGTTCACGGCGTTGAGGATCAGCTCGATCGACATGAGCACGAGCACGCCGTTGCGACGGGCGAGCACGCCGTACACGCCGATGCAGAACAAGATGGCGCCGAGGAGGAGGAACTGGTTGAGAAGCATGAGATCCTCCGATCAGTCCCGACGAGCCAGGACGATGGCGCCGACGAGGGCAGCCAGGAGCAGGACGCCGACGGCCTGGAAGGGCACGAGGAAGTTGGCGAAGAGCATGTCGCCAACGGCGTCGGTGCCCCGCTCGGCGGTGAGCTGCGCCCGGCTCTCGCCGGCGAGGTCGGGCAGGCGGTCGTCGCCGAAGGCATCGATCAGGGCGAAGCTCAGCACACCGAGGAGGAACAGGGCGGTGATCGCGGCGATGCCCCGCTGGTCGTTGTCGAGGCCGCCCTCGTCACCGAGGGGAGCGCGCGTCAACATCACACCGAAGAGGAAGAGCACGACGATGGCGCCGATGTAGACCAGCACCTGCACGGCGGCGATGAACTCGGCCACCAGCAGGATGTACAGCGCACCGACGCTGGCCAGCACCATCACCAGGTACAGCGCGGCGTGCACCACGTTCTTGGTGGTGACCACCCGGAGGGCGGCGAGGACCGCGGCGGCGGCCAGGATGCCGAAGGCGACGTTCTGGGCGATCATCGGGGGATCTTCTTGACCTTCTGCTCCGAGCCCTGCTCGTAGGGCTCGTTGTCGGGCACGGTCTCCATCCACTCGCCGAGGCGGGTCTTGTCGTGGAGGAGGTCGGCGATGCGCATCTCGGAGTACTCGAATTCGGGGCTCCAGAAGAGGGCGTCGAATGGGCAGACCTCGACGCAGATCCCGCAGTACATGCACAGCCCGTAGTCGATGTCGAAGCGGTCGAGGTGCTGCACCGTGCGGGTCTTGCCACCCTCACGCCGCGGCGGCGCCTTGGTCTTGTGGCCCTCGATGTAGATGCACCAGTCGGGACAGCTGCGCGAGCACAGCATGCAGACGGTGCAGTTCTCCTCCTTCAGGGCGATCACGCCACGCGCCCGAGGCGCCGGGGCCTCGCGCTCGTGGGGGTACTGCGTGGTGACCGCGGGCTTCAGCATCGTCTTGAAGGTGACGCCGAGGCCCTTCACCAGGCCGGGGAGCTGGGGCATCTAGAAGACCACCTTGAAGACAGCCGTGACGAAGATGTTGAGCAGCGACAGCTCGATCAGGTACTTCCAGGCGAACGACTGCAGCTGGTCCTCGCGGAGGCGAGGGTAGGTGAAGCGCACCCAGAAGATGATGAACGCCACCAGCATGATCTTGGCGAAGAGCACCAGGGGGCCGAGCACGTTGGAGAACAGCCCACCGGTGACGTCCATCCCCGGCAGGTACCAACCGCCGAGGAAGAGGGTGGCTCCGATGGCGGCGAAGGCGAAGGCGGTGCCGAACTCGCCGATGAAGAACAGCAGGAACCGGAAGCCCGTGTACTCGACCTGGTAGCCGCCGACGATCTCGGACTCGGCGACCGGCATGTCGAAGGGCGGCTGGGTCAGCTCGGCCTGGGCAGCGACGAGGAAGAGGGCGAAGCCGACGAACTGGGTGAGGATGAACGGGTTGCCGATACCGCCCCAACCGAAGATCTCGCCCTCGGCCTGGGCCATGACGATGCCCTGCAGGCTGAGCGTCTCGGCCTGGATGACGACGCCGACGACCGCAAATATCAGCGGGAGCTCGTAGGCGATGAGCTGGCCGGCGGCACGGAGGCCACCCATCAGCGAGTACTTGTTGGCCGAGGCCCAGCCGGCCATGAGGACGCCGAGCACCGACAGCGACGAGATGCCGAGGGCGAAGAAGATGCCGATGTCGAGGTCTTCGACGACCAGCGTGGGCCCGACGGGGACGACGACGTAGAGCAGGAACGTCGACATGAGCACCACGAGGGGCGCCATGGCGAAGACCCAGCGGTCGGCCCGAGCCGGGAAGATGTCCTCCTTCTGGATGAACTTCACGCCGTCGGCGACGAGCTGCAGCACGCCGTGGGGACCGGCCTCCATCGGACCGACGCGGCTCTGCATGTGGCTCATCATCTTCAGCAGGAAGACGTAGCCGAGGATGAGGGCGCCCGCCGGGATGATGGCGAGGACGACCCCCACCTTGATGGCGGTCTGGACCCAGTAGTCGGAGAGGCTGATCGCCAGGACGGGGTCGATCACCGGTCGATGTCCCCCAGGATGAAGTAGAGGCTGGCGAGGATGGTGATGATGTCGGGCACGTAGACGCCCTTCATCACCCACGGGACGACCGAGATGTTGTTGAACGAGGGCGTGCGGATCTTGACCCGGAACGGGCCGAGGTCGCCCTTGCTCACGACGTAGTAGCCCATCTCACCGAGCGGGTTCTCGGTGGAGACCCAGGCCTCGCCCTCGGGCACCTTGATGATGCGGGGCACCTTGGCCATGATCGGGCCGGCGGGCAGCTTGTCGAGCAGCTGGTCGACGATGTGGGTGGCCTCGCGCGTCTCCTGGAGGCGGACCCAGTAGCGGGCGAAGCTGTCGCCGTCGGGGTGGGTCCAGACCTTCCAGTCGACCTCGTTCCAGGCCATGGCCGACGGCACGTCGCGGCGGATGTCGTAGTCGATGCCCGAGGCGCGGGCGTTGGCCCCCGACAGGCCATGGGAGAGGGCGATCTCGGGCGGGATGACGCCGATGCCCCGGGTCCGGGTCTCGAAGATCTCGTTGCCCATGAGGAGGGTCTCGATCTCGTCGCAGAACCCCCGGACCTTCTCCATCACGGCGCGGCACTCGTCGATCCAGCCGGCCGGGAGGTCGTCCTTGAGGCCGCCGATGCGGTCGAAGTTGGGGTGGAACCGGCCGCCGGTCACCGACTCCATGATGTTGAGCACGTGCTCGCGGTCGCGGAAGGCGAAGAACACCGCGGTGATGGCGCCGAGCTGCACGCCCATGTCGCCGAGGAACAGCATGATGTTCGACATCCGCGCCAGCTCGAAGAAGATCGTCCGGATGTACTGGGCCCGCTCGGGGGCCTCGATGCCCATCAGCGCCTCGGCGGCGAGGATGAACGGCACCTCGTTGGCGAAGTGGCCGAGCCAGTCGATGCGGTTGATGAGGGTCGTGACCTGGGGGTAGGTGCGGACCTCGACGAGCTTCTCGTAGCCCCGGTGCATGTAGCCGAGCACGGGCTCGGCCGAGATGACCTGCTCGCCGTCGAGCTTGGCCACGATGCGCAGGGTCCCGTGGGTCGCCGGGTGCTGAGGGCCGATGTTGAGGGTCATGCCCTCGGTCTCGATCTCGACGTTGACCCGCGCCTCGGCCGCCTGACCGGCGATGTAGGCGCGCTGCTGTCGCTCGCTGACGGCGGTCATCGCGTGGCTCCTGTTCGGGACGTCATACGTCGGCTCCGGCCTCGTCGTTGGCTCCGGCCTCGTCCTCGGCCGGCTCCTCGCCGGGCATGGGCTCCACGTCGACCAGGCCCGGCCACGGCTTCACCTCACGGGCGAGGAGCGGGAAGTCCTTGCGGAGGGGGTAACCCTCGAACTCACCCGGCAGGTAGATGTGCACGAGGTGGGGGTGGTCGACGAAGTCGATGCCGAACATCTCCCAGGTCTCGCGCTCGTGCCAGTCGGCGCCGGCGAAGAGGTCCGACCACGTGGCCACCGCCAACGCATCGTCGGGGATGTCGGCCTTGAGGTGCAGGCCGATGCCGGTGGCGTGGTTCTCGAGGCGGGCGATGAGCTGGAAGCGCGTCTCGCCACCCGTGGTGCCGTGGGCGAGGTCGGCCGGGGCGGTGGTGGTTGCGGGCGCGCCCTCGTCGCGGCCGAGGCCGCCGTCCTCGCTCTTGCCGTAGGGCGAGGGCATCCAGTCGATGGCCGACAGGTGGCCGAAGTAGGTGAGGCCGAGGACGTCGCGGCAGACCTCGCCGGCGCGGTGCCACGCCTCGGGGCGCACCCGCACCCAGGCGTCGACGCCGGGGACCACGTGGGAGGCGACGAGGTCGTCGCCGAGGTGCTCGCCGAGGGTTGCGATCATGGGGTCCCGAGCCGGGTCGGGCTCCGGCTCGGCGGCGGCCTCGGGCTCGGCGGCCCCGTCCTCGGGCTCGGCGGCGCCGTCCTCGGGCTCGGCGCCGTCCTCGGGCTCGACCGCGGGGTCGGGACGCTGCTCGTCGCCCTCCGGGGGCGTGTCAGGCGACGACAATGGGATCGCCCTTCCAGCGCTCGGCCATGTCCTCGTGCTGGATCCGCTGCTGGAGCAGCACGATCCCCTCGAGGAGGGCCTCGGGCCGCGGTGGGCAGCCCGGGACGTAGACGTCGACGGGGATGATCTGGTCGACGCCCTTGGTGACGGAGTAGGAGTCCCAGTACGGGCCGCCGCCGTTGGCGCAGCTGCCCATCGAGATCACGTACTTGGGCTCGGGCATCTGCTCGTAGAGGCGCCGGACGGCCGGGGCCATCTTGTCGGTGACGGTGCCCGAGATGACGACGAGGTCGGCCTGGCGAGGGCTGGCGGGAAAGGGGATGACGCCGAGGCGCATCACGTCGTAGCGGGGGGACCCGAAGGCGGCACCCATCTCGATGGCGCAGCAGGCGAGGCCCCACTGGTACACCCACAGCGAGTACTTCCGGCTCATGTTGAGCAGGTGGGTGAGCGGCTTGGGGAGCTTGCCGCGCTCGACGATGCCCATCAGGCCCGGCCTCCGGTCGCGTTGGTGCTGGTCAGACCCACCGGAGGACTCCCTTTCGCCACGCGTAGAGCAGCGGCAGGGTGAGGACGAAGATGAAGAGGCCCATGGCGCCGAGGCCGTAGACGTCGTAGCGCTCGAGGCCGATGGCCCACGGGAAGATGAAGACCGCCTCCACGTCGAACATGACGAAGAGCAGGGCGAAGATGTAGTAGCGCACCTGTGTCTGCCCGATGGGCGCCCCGACGGGGTCGACACCGCTCTCGTAGCTGGTGAGCTTCTGCTTGTTCGGGTTGTTGGGTCGCAGGACCCGGCCGATGCCGAGGGACAGCGCCATGAGCAGGCCGGCTGCACCTGCGAACACCGCCACCGTCAGGTAGGCGCGAAGGAACTCGGACACGATGGCGGAGCCTAGTGAGCGCCTTCACGACGGGCCAAAGCAGGTGCCTGGCGGCCGCTCCGGAGGCGAGAGGAGAGGTTCGGGTCGGGGATGTGGCACCGGGCGGGGTTGGCGGCGCGATGTCCCGCTCTCCCCGCCCGCTCCGTCGAAAGCGACCTGGGGTGGGGGGCGCCGGGTGCCGTCCTCAGTCCCTCGTGCACCAGAAGATGTCGGTCACGTAGGGCAGCGCGAAGCGCTCGGGGAAGCCGGCCACGACAGCACGTACGCCGGCCTCCACCTCGCGCCGCTCCTCGTCGCTCCCCGCCGCCACGTAGCTCGTGGAGAGCATCCGATCAACGAGCGTCTCCTCGTCGACCTCGTGCTCGAAGCGGATTCGTCGCTGTTGCAACGGGGTGAATCCGCCGGCGTCAGCCACCACCTCCGCCCAGTCGGTCCCCTTCTCGTAGGGACGGCGCCCGTCCCAGTCGATGACCTCGGAGACCGCTGCCACCCAGGGGACCGAGACGTCGCGCTCGTTCCAGACCAGGAGAAGCCCCCCGCTCGGGCGGAGGACCCGCCGGATCTCTGCCAGCGCCTGGCCCGGCCGGAACCAGTGGAAGGCCTGCGCCGCCGTGACGGCGTCGACCGACCCATCGGGCAGCGGGATGGCCTCGGCCGTGCCCTCGAGCACCTCCACGCCGGGCACCGCCGACTGCATCTGCTCGCGCATGGCCGCCACCGGCTCCACCGCCACCACGTCGGCACCGGTCGGCACCAGGAGGCGGGTCAACTTGCCCGTGCCGGCGGCGAGGTCGAGCACCCGGCGCCCGGGGCCGACGCCGAGGTCACCGGTGAGGACCCCGATGACGGCCGGCGGGTACGAGGGTCGACCCCGCTCGTAGGCGTCGCTCGCCGCCCCGAACCCCACCGTCGCCGCCTCGTTGACCTCGTCCACGGACTCGACGCTACGCCGGCCCCGCCACCCGAGATGTGCGCGCACGCTGTCGGCAGCCGACGTCCAGCGCACACAACCCGGACCTGGTGGGGCGGCCGCACCCCGAGTTCTGCGCGCACGATGTCGGCAGCGGACGTCCAGCGCACACAACCCGGACCTGGTGGGGCCGCCACCTCGAGGGCGGGTGGGGGTCAGTCGCCGGCGGCGAGGAGGACGGGGACGGCGTCGCGGGCGAAGTCGATGACGGTGCCGGGCAGGATGCCGACGGCGAGGGTGAACACGGCGGCGATGCCGATGGCGACGCCGGCACCGAGCGGGATCTGGACCGGCGCGATGACCGTCCCGCTCTCCGCGTCACCCATGTCCGCGTCCCCCATGTACATCGCGATGATGATGCGCAGGTACAGGAAGGCGGCGACCACGGCCGAGACCATGGCGATGATGGCGAGGACGTAGCCGCCGTCCTCGACCGCTGCGCTGATCACGTAGAACTTGGCCAGGAAGCCCGAGGTGAGGGGGACCCCCGCTTGGGCAAGGAGGAAGACGGCGAACACGAGCGCCAGGGCGGGCCGCCGGGTGCCGAGGCCCCGGTAGGCGTCGAGGCCGTGGGCGGCGTCGCCCGCCCGGCCCACCAGGGTGATCACCGCGAAGCTGCCGATCACCATGAAGGCGTAGGCCAGCAGGTAGAAGAGCGCGGCGGCCACGCCCCGGTCGGTGGCGGCGTGCACGCCGATGAGGATGAACCCGGCGTGGCTGATGGAGCTGTACGCCATCATCCGCTTCACGTCGTCCTGCACGATGGCGAGGATCGAGCCCACGGCGAGCGTCAGCACGGCGAGGACCCAGATGATCGGCTGCCAGTCGAGGCGGTAGGCCTCGAAGGTGGAGGTGAACACCCGGATGAGGGCGGCGAAGCCTGCCGCCTTCGAGGCCGAGGCGGCGAAGGCGGTGACCGGCGTGGGGGCGCCCTGGTACACGTCGGGCGTCCAGACGTGGAACGGCACCGCGGCGATCTTGAAGCCCAGCCCCACGAGGAGCAGGGCGAAGCCGGCCAACAGGAGGCCGTCGGCCTCGAGCACGTTGCCGGCCAGGAACGCGCCGATGCGGCTGAAGTTGGTGGAGCCGGTGGCGCCGTAGACGAGGGCGATCCCGTAGAGGAGGAACGCCGACGAGAACGACCCGAGCACGAAGTACTTGATCGCCGACTCCTGCGACTCGAGGCGACGCAGGTGGTAGCCGCACATCACGTAGAGGGCGATGCTGAGCGTCTCGAGTCCGAGGAACAGCACGATCATGTCGTTGGACATGGCCATCAGCACGCCGCCGACGCCCGACAGCATCATCAGCACGTACAGCTCGGGGCCGTCGAGGCCCTCCCGGCGCAGGTAGTCGTCGGCCAGCAGCGCGGCCAGGGCCACGGAGACGGCGATCAAGACGGTGAAGAAGATGCTGAAGCCGTCGATGGTGACGGCATCGGCCACCGCGTTGAACGGGCCCCGCTCGGGGTCGGTCACCCGGCTCCAGAGTGGGATGCACGTGACCAGGACGACGGCCGAGGTCACCACGGTGAAGGTGGCGTAGGCGCCGCGGGGCGCCCGGGCACTGGTGACCGCGGCGATGGTGAGCATGAGGATCGGGGCGCCGGCGAGGACGAGCAGCGGGATGAGGCCCGACCACTCGATCTGTGGCACCTCCAGCTGGCTGACCTGGCCGATCTGGCCCAGCACGGTGGTGCCCATCACCCACCCTCTCCGTCGTCGTCACCATGGTCGTCACCAGCGGTAGCACCGCCGGCCGCCGCCACCCGGGCGGCCGGCCCCTCCACCGTGACGGCGGGGACCTCGAAGTCGGAGAACTCCTCCACGTGCGCCACCAGCCGGTTCACGGCAGGCTCGATGCGCTCGAGCATGGGGCGGGGGTAGACGCCGAGGAAGACGATGGCCACGAGCAGCGGGGCCATGATGAGGCCCTCGCGGATCGTCATGTCGGGCGTGTCGAGGTTGGCCTCGTCGGGTTCGCCGTGGAACACCCGCTGGTAGGCCCAGAGCAGGTAGATGGCCGCGAAGATGACCCCGAGGGTCGCCACCACCGCCCACCACCGCCGCGTCGGGAAGCTGCCGAGCAGGATGAGGAACTCCCCGACGAAGCCGTTCAGGCCGGGGAGGCCGATGGAGCTCAGCATCACCACGGTGAACACGGCGGCGAGCACCGGGGCCACCTTCTGCAGGCCCTTCAGCTCGGCGATCAGGCGCGTGCGGCGACGCTCGTAGATCATGCCGACGAGGAGGAACAGCGCCCCGGTGGAGATGCCGTGGTTGACCATCTGGACCACGCCACCCTGGAGGCCCTGGGTCGTGAAGGCGAACGTGCCGAGGACGATGAAGCCGAGGTGGGCCACGGAGGAGTAGGCGACGAGGCGCTTCAGGTCCTTCTGGACGGCGGCCACGATGGCCCCGTAGATGATGCCGATCACACCGAGGGTCACAAGCACCGGAGCCGCCCAGGCCGCCGCCTCGGGGAAGAGGTAGAGCCCGAAGCGCAGGAACCCGTAGGTGCCGAGCTTGAGGAGCACGCCGGCCAGGATCACCGAGCCGGCGGTGGGCGCCTGGGTGTGGGCGTCGGGCAGCCAGGTGTGCAGGGGGACCAGCGGCACCTTCACGGCGAAGGCAACCGCGAACGACAGGAACAGCCAGCGGGCGGCGTCGCCCACCACCGCCTGCGACTCGGCGATGGTCACCAGGTCGAAGGTGAGGTCGCCGCCGGTCGCCGAGGCGTGCAGGAACGCGGTGGCCAGGATGCCAACGAGCATGAACGCCGAGCCGAGCATGGTGAAGAGGAAGAACTTGGTGGCGGCGTAGACCCGCTCGCCGTAGCCCCAGCCGCCGATGAGGAAGTACATCGGGACCAGCACGATCTCGAACATCACGAAGAACAGGAAGAGGTCCAGGGAGAGGAACACGCCCATGCACCCCGCCTCCAGGAGGAGGATCCAGGCGGTGTAGGCCTTGGCGTCGTGGTGGGGCTTGACCGCCAGGAGGGCCAGCGGGAAGAGCAGTCCGGTGAGCACGACGAGGAACAGCGAGATGCCGTCGACGCCGACGTGCCAGGAGATCCCGAAGTCCTCGATCCAGGAGTGGCGAGAGACGAGCTGGAAGCCGTCGTCGGCGATGTCGAAGGTGGTGAGCACCACGACCGTCAGGGCGCCGACGCCGACCGAGCCGGCCACGCCGACGAGGCGCATGACCTCCGGGCGGGTCCGGGGGAGGATCGCCACGATGACGGCGAGGATCGCCGGCAGGACCACGAGGCTGGTGAGGAGCGGGAAGCCCGGGCCGTTGCCGGCCGGCGTCTCCAGGGCGAGGAAGGGCAGCAGGGGCGTCACTGGATTCCGGTCCTGGTGAGGAAGAAGGCGAGGAGGAGCACGGCGCCGGCGGCCACGCCGAGTGCGTAGCTGCGGACCAGGCCGGTCTGGACCACGCGGAGGCGCTGGCCGCCGCTGCGCACGAGGGTGCCGACACCGTTGACGGCGCCGTCGACCCCCTTGCCGTCGAGCACGAACGCGCTGATCTCCGCCAGCTTGCGCCCGGGACCGTCGACGAGGAGGGAGATCCCCTCGTCGATTCGGTAGGCGCGGAGCAGCAGGTCGGGCTCGACCCGCTCGGGGGCGACGCGGCGGTGCAGGTAGACGAGGGCGGCCGCCGTGATGCCCGCCACGGCAGCGACCACGGCCAGGACGGCGAGGATGACCTTGGTGGCGGTGGCCACGCCGATGTGGGCCTCGTTGCCCTGGAGGACCGGCTCGAGCCAGTGCCCGAGGAAGTGGAGCCCGGAGGTGAACGGCAGGTTCAGGCCACCGGCGACCACGGCGAGGACGGCGAGGACCACGAGGGGCGCTGTCATGGTCCAGGGCGACTCGTGGGGGGTGAGCTCGTGGACCGTCGAGACCTGCGCCCGCTCGTGCTGGGGGGCATCCGCGCTCACGCTGGCGGTGGCGGTGGCGGTGGAGGTCTCGCTCCACCTGGCCTCCCCGAAGAACACCATGAACACCTGGCGGCTCATGTAGTAGGCGGTGAGCAGGGCGGTGACGAGGCCGACCGCCCACAGCACCGGGCTCTTGGCGAAGGCGTAGAGCAGGATCTCGTCCTTCGACCAGAAGCCGGCGAACGGCGGGACCCCGGCGATCGCCAGCCAGCCCACGATGAAGGTGGCCGCGGTGATCGGCATGAAGGCGCGCAGGGCCCCCATGCGGCGCATGTCCTGCTCCTCGTGCATGCCGTGGATCACCGACCCGGCGCCGAGGAAGAGCAGCGCCTTGAAGAAGGCGTGGGTGACCATGTGGAAGATGGCGGCGACGTAGGCGCCGGAACCGACGGCGAGGAACATGAAGCCCAGCTGGCTGATGGTCGAGTAGGCGAGCACCTTCTTGATGTCGCGCTGGGCCACGGCGATGGTGGCGGCGAAGAGGGCGGTGGCGGCGCCGACCCACGCGATGGTGGTCGGCACCCAGGTGAAGGCCTCGGCGATGATCGGGTTGACCCGCGTCAGCAGGTAGACGCCCGACGTCACCATGGTGGCGGCGTGGATGAGCGCCGAGACCGGGGTGGGGCCGGCCATGGCATCGGGCAGCCAGACGTAGAGCGGCAGCTGGGCCGACTTGCCGATGGCACCGACGAAGAGCAGCAGCGCGATGCCGGTGGCCGTCACGGCGGGGAGGGACCCGGCGTTGGCGAGGATGCCGTCGTCGCCGGCGTAGGTGATGGTGCCCAGGGTCGCGAACGTGAGGAACGTGGCGAGGAGGAAGCCGGTGTCGCCGATGCGGTTGGTGACGAACGCCTTCTTCCCGGCGCTGGCGTTGGCCTCGTCGGTGAACCAGAACGAGATCAGCAGGTACGAGCAGGCGCCGACCCCCTCCCACCCGAGGAAGGTGAGGAGCAGGTTGTCGCCCAGCACCAGCATGAGCATCGAGAAGCAGAAGAGGTTGAGGTAGAGGAAGAACGTGGAGTACCGGGCGTCACCGTGCATGTAGCCGATGGAGTACAGGTGGATCAGCGCCCCGACACCGGTGATGAACAGGACCATGGTGAGCGAGAGCGGGTCGACCAGGAAGCCGACGTCGACGCTGAAGCCGCCGGCGGGCAGCCAGGTGAAGAGCGTGAACACCGTCTGGCGGTGGTGCTCGTCCTCGGCGAGGAGGCCGAGGTAGGTCACCACGCCGGCGGCGAAGCTCCCGGCCACCATGGCGGTGGCGAACCACCCGGCGAGGGGTTCGCCCATCCGACGGCCCGCGACGAGCAGCACGGCGACGCCGAGCAGGGGCAGGGCAGGGATCAGCCACACGGCACTGGTCAATGTCGTCTCCTCAACCGCGCAGCAGCGAGATGTCGTCGGCGGTGGCGCCGGGGCGGCGACGCATGATGGCCACGATGATCCCGAGACCGACCACCACCTCGGCGGCGGCCACGACGAGCACGAAGAACACGACCACCTGCCCGCCGATGTCGTTCAGCATCCGGGCGAAGGTCACGAACGTGAGGTTGACGGCGTTGAGCATGAGCTCGACGCACATGAACATCACGAGCGGGTTGCGGCGCACCAGCAGGCCCATGGCCCCGATGGTGAACAGCATGGCCGAGAGGATCAGGTACCAGCTGGAGTCGACGGTCACGTCCGGCTCCCCTCGTCGATGCCGCCCCGGGGACGGCGGGCCAGCACCACGGCGCCCACCACGGCGATGACCAGCAGCGCCCCGGTGGCCTCGAAGGCGAAGACGTAGTCGGTGAACAGCGCCCGCCCCAGCAGCACGGTGTTCGAGCCGTCACCGTCGAGCGGGCCGATGACCGACTCTGCCCCGGTGGAGACCTGCGCGGCGCGGACGGCGAGCAGGGCGAGGAGGCCGAGGCTGGCCACCGCCACGACGGCGGCCGCCGGCCGCTGGCCGCCGATGGGCTCGGTCTGGAGGTTCTCGGCGGTGTCGACCCCGAGGAGCATGATGACGAACAGGAAGAGCACGACGATGGCGCCGGCGTAGACGATCACCTGCACCGCAGCGAGGAAGTGCGCCTCCTGGGCCACGAAGAGCACCGCCACCCCGAACAGGGTCATGACGAGCATCAGGGCGGAGTGCACCGGGTTGCGGGAGAGGATCACGCCGAGGGCGCCGGTGAGGATCACCACGGCGGCGATCAGGAAGACGACGGTCTCCATCAGTGATCACCCTCCTCGGAGGCGTCGAGCACCGGCGCCGCGGTGGCGGACTGGCCGACCTCCGGAGCGCGGACCCCGTAGCCCAGCTCACCCGACCAGAGGACCCGGCCGGCGTAGGCGGCGGAGCCGCCGGTCGAGGTGGCGCGCATCCACGCCGAGGTGTGGGTGTCGTCGCCCTCGCGCCAGTCCTCCCAGGGCAGGCGGCGGGGGCGACCGTCGTCGTCGACCAGCAGCTGGTCCTTGGTGTAGATGGCGTCGTCGCGGTTGGTGAAGGAGAACTCGAAGAGCTTCGACTCGGTGATGGCCTCGGTGGGGCAGGCCTCCACGCACAGGTCGCAGTGGATGCAGCGCAGGTAGTTGATCTCGTAGACGTAGCCGTAGCGCTCACCGGGGCTGACCGGGTCGTCGGGCGGGTTGTCGGCGCCTCGGACGTAGATGCAGCGCGCCGGACAGACACCGGCGCAGAGCTCGCAGCCGATGCACTTCTCCATGCCGTCCTCGTACCGGTTGAGGACGTGGCGGCCGTGGTGGCGCTCCGGCTTCGGCCGCTTGACCTCCGGGTACCGGTGCGTGACCCGGGGACGGAACATCTGGCGCAGGGTCACGCCGAACCCGCTGAAGTAGCCCACTAGCCCGTCACCTCCCCGAACTCGTCGACCGCCTCGAGGTCCCGACGGCGGTCGGACACTCGCATGGCGGCGAGCAGGGCGGCAAACGCGAGGAGGCCGACGACGAAGCTCCCGACCAGCACCACGGCCCAGTTCCAGCCCTCGTCGCGGCCGACGCGGATGGCCGCGATGAGGAGCAGCCAGCCGAGCGAGAGGGGGATGAGGCGCTTCCAGCCGAGGTCCATCAGCTGGTCGTAGCGGAGGCGCGGCAGGCTCGCCCGCATCCACACGAACAGGAAGAGGAAGGCCAGCAGCTTCGCCATGAACCAGAACGTGGGCCAGATGATCTCGGGGCCGAAGAGGATCGGGCCGGCGGGGCCGCCGAGGAACAGCGTCACCATGATCGCCGACATAGTGATGGTGTTCATGAACTCGGCGAGGAAGAACATGCCGAAGCGGATGGAGGAGTACTCGGTGTGGAAGCCGCCAACGATCTCCTGTTCGGCCTCGACGAGGTCGAACGGCGGGCGGTTGAGCTCGGCGGTGGCAGCGACGAGGAAGATGAAGAAGGGGACCCCGGCGGTGGCAACCAGGTTCCAGTTCAGGATGGACCCGGCCTGGGCGGCGACGATGTCGTGGGTGGACAGCGAGCCCGACAGCAGGATGACCGCGACCACGGAGAGGCCGAGGGCTGCCTCGTAGCTGACCATCTGGGCCGAGGCCCGCACCGAGCCGAGCAGCGGGTACTTCGAGCCCGAGGACCAGCCGGCGAGCATGATGCCGTAGACCGCCACCGACGACATGGCGAGCAGGAACAGCACACCGACCTGGGGGTCGGCCACCTGCATGTAGGTGGTGCGCCCGAAGAGGGTGATCGAGCCGTCGCCGCCACCACCGAACACCCCGCCGATGGGGACGACGGTGAAGGTCAGGAAGGCGGGCGCCACCGACAGGTAGGGCGCCAGGCGGAAGATGAGCTTGTCGGCCCGGTCGGGCGACAGGTCCTCCTTGAAGATCAGCTTGATGCCGTCGGCGAGGGTCTGCAGCAGTCCCCACTTCCCGGCCCGGTCGGGACCGACGCGCGCCTGCATGTCGCTGATGATCTTGCGCTCGAACCAGATCATGAAGATGACGCCGACCATCACGAACGTGAAGCCGATGAGCGCCTTGACGAGGACGAACAGCACGACCGTGAGGTCGATGCCGTCGGCGAAGAGCGGGTCACCCATCAGCGCGCTCCTGGGAGGTCGAGTCGGTGATCGTCTCGACGCGGATGTCGGTCACGGGCTGCGAGGCGTCGATCAGGTCGGCGGCACCGGCTCCGGGCTGGTTGAAGGTGAGCACAGCCGAGCCCCGGGGGACGCCGGGGTCTGGGGCGACCTCGAGGACCAGCGAGGTCCGGCTGGAGGTGCACCGCACCCGGGCGCCGCTGTCGAGGCCGAGCCGGTCGAGGTCGGTGGCGTTCACCCGGAGCGGCGCGGCGACGGCCAGGCCCGCCAGCGCCGGGGCGTGCTGGTTGATGGTGCCGTCGTCGTAGAGGCGGCGCGACGCCACCAGGCGCAGGGAGTAGCTGTCGACCGGTGGCAGGTTCCGGGACGCGGGGACGGGCCCGAAGCGCAGCACCGCCGGGATGCGGGGCGTGGCGTCGTCGTCGCTCCCGCCGCCGGAAGGGCCAAACGCCTCGTCGACGTCGCTGGCCTCCGGGTCGGCGGCAGCCTCCTCCACCGCCTCGGTGGTGAGCTCGCCGGCGAGGATGCCGTCGAAGCCCTCACCGGACTGGATCCGCTCCCAGGTGATGCCGGCGTGCGAGGGGGCCAGCCGCGACAGCTCGGCCCACACGTCCTCGACCGACTCGATGCCGAGGTCGCCACCGAGGCGCCACGCCAGCTCTGCTGCGACCATCCAGTCGGTCCGAGCGGTACCCGGCGCGGTGACCTTCTGGTGGAGCCGGCTGATCCGCCCCTCGATGTTGGTGGTGGTGCCGGGCTTCTCGCCGAAGCCGGCGACCGGCAGCACCACGTCGGCCTGACGGTTGGAGTCGGTGGCGAAGCAGTCGAGGGCCACCACGAAACCGGCCCCCGCCAGCGCCCGGCGGGCGAGGTCGCGGTCGGGGAAGTCGGCGAGCGGGTCGGCACCGAGGAGCACCAGCACCCGCACCTGGCCATTGGCCGCAGCTTCGAGGATCCCGGCGGCATCGAGCCCGCGCTCGGCGGGGAGGTCGCCCCACTCGGCGCCGTACCACTCGCGGCCCTCGTCGAGGGCGACCCGGCCCGGGAGGAGCCCGGGGGCAAGGCCCATGTCGAGCGCGCCGTGGACGTTCGAGCGCCGGAGGGCCGACAGGAAGGTGGTGGCCGGCGCCGACTCGAACAGGACCGAGGCGGCATCGAGGATCGACTGCCCGGACTCGGCCAGCGACGGGCGCCCGAGCACGCAGGCGACGGTGCCGTCGCCCAGCAGCCCAGCGGCCTCGGCATGGGGGCCCTCGCCGGCGAGGAGGTCACGCATGACGCCGGCGGCCTCGCCCGGCCGGTACCGGAACGAGGCGGCGGCGTAGCGCGTCAGACCGGTGGCCGCGGGGCTGAGCTCGATGATCTTGAGCCCGCGCTCGACCACGGCGTGGCGGAGGCGCAGGTACAGCACCGGCAGCTCCTCCTTGACGTCAGGAGCGAGCAGCACGACGGTGTCGGCGGCGCAGACCTCGTCGATGGTGGCCCGGGGCAGGCCGACCACGGCCTCCGCCGGCAGGCCGTCGCCGATCTGGGCGTCGACCGAGTCGGTGCCGATCACCGAGCGAGCCAGCTTGGACCACGCGTAGGCGTCCTCGTTGGTGAGGCGGGCGCCGCCGAGCACGGCCACCGAGCCGGGGCCGTGGCGGTCGCGAGCACCAGCGAGGGCCTCGACCGTCGCACCGAGGGCCTCGGCCCAGCCCGTCTCGACGAGGGCGTCACCGTCGCGGCGCAGCGGGGTCCCGAGGCGCCGGTCGCTGTCGAACGCCTCGTGGTCGTAGCGGCCCTTGTCGCAGAGCCAGCCCCAGTTGACGGGGTCGACGTCGACGCCGAGCTGGCGGACGAGGCGGTCCTGCGAGCTCTGGAGCGCGATCCGACAGCCCACCGAGCAGGAGGTGCAGGTGGACTCCACCTGGTCGAGGTCCCACGGGCGGGTCTTGAAGCGGTACGCCACCGAGGTGAGCGCGCCCACCGGGCAGATCTGGACCGTGTTGCCGGAGAAGTACGAGGCGAATGGGTCGTCGGGGAAGGTGTTGACCTGGGTCTCGCTGCCCCGCCCGATGAAGCTGATGAGCGGGTCGCCGGCGACCTCGGAGGCAAAGCGGGTGCAACGGTCGCACAAGATGCAGCGCTCCCGGTCCATGGTGACCAGGTCGCTCAGCGGGATCGGCTTCTCCCAGTGGTTCTTCTGCTCGACGAAGCGGCTCTCACCGGGACCGAACGCCAGGGTCTGGTCCTGCAGGGGGCACTCGCCGCCCTTGTCGCAGACGGGGCAGTCGAGCGGGTGGTTGATGAGCAGGAACTCGAGGATCCCATCCTGGGCCTTCTTGGTGACCTCGGAGGTGGTGTCGACGCTCATGCCCTCGGCCACCGGGATCATGCAGGCCGGTTGGAGGGAGGGGCCGCGCCCGGTGTCGATCTCGACGATGCACATGCGGCACATGCCCACCGGGTTCATCCGCGGGTGGTAGCAGAAGCGCGGGATGTAGGTGCCCTCGCGCTCGGCGGCCGCGATGACCAGCTCGCCGGGGGCGGCCTCGACGGTGCGGCCGTCGACGGTGATGGAGACGGTCGTCTTGGTCTCGTGCTCGGTGTCAGCCACGGGCCGCGCCGCCTTCCTTGATCATCACCAGGTACTCGTCGCGGAAGCGCCGGATCGACGAGGCGATCGGCGAGACCGCCGAGGGACCCAGCGGGCAGATGGTGGTCTGCTTCGGGGGCCAGGCGATCCCCGGAGAGATGTTGTCGGACACGTCGAGGAGGAGCTCGAGGTCTTCCTCGCGGCCCGCCCCGTCGATGATGCGACGCAGGATCTTGGCCAGCCACCCGGTGCCCTCGCGGCACGGTGTGCACTTGCCGCAGGACTCGTGGGCGAAGAACCGCACCAGCGAGTAGGCGGCACGCACCACGCAGGTGGTCTCGTCCATGATGATCACCGCGCCCGAGCCGAGCATGGAGCCGGCCTTGTCGATGCCGGACTTGGTGAGGGGCAGATCGAGGTGCTCCTCGAAGAACCACGGTGACGACGCCCCGCCGGGGATGAACGCCTTGAGGGCGCGGCCGTCACGGATGCCCCCGCCGTAGACCGGCGCTTCGATGAGGTCGCGGAAGGTCGTCTTGCCGAGCTCGACCTCGTAGACGCCGGGGGTCTTCACGTGGCCCGACACGGCGAACATGCGCATGCCCGCCCCCTCCTCGTTGCCGATCTCGGTGTAGGCGGCAGCGCCGTTGTCGATGATCCAGGGGATGTTCGCGAGCGTCTCGACGTTGTTGACGATGGTGGGCTGCATGTAGAGGCCCTTGACCGCGGGGAAGAACGGGGGCTTGAGGCGGGGCATGCCGCGCTGGCCCTCGAGGCTCTCGATGAGGGCGGTCTCCTCCCCCACGATGTAGGCGCCGGCGCCCCAGTGCAGCACCACGTCGAGGTCGTAGCCCGTGCCCATGATGTCCTTGCCGACGTAGCCGGCCGCGTAGGCCTCGTTGAGGGCGGTGGCGAGGCGCTCGTGAGCAACGGGCATCTCGCCGCGGACGTAGATGAAGGCCTGGGCGCAGTCGGTGGCGTAGCTGGAGATGATCACGCCCTCGATGAGCTGGTGGGGATCACGCTCCATGAGGAGACGGTCCTTGTAGGTGCCCGGCTCGCTCTCGTCGCCGTTGACCACGAGGTAGCGGGGGAACACCCCTTCCGGCAGGAACCCCCACTTGACGCCGGCGGGGAACCCGGCGCCGCCGCGGCCCTGCAGGCTGGCCGCCTTGACCTCAGCGCCCACCTCGGCCGGGGTCATCGCCAGCGCCTTGCGCAGCGCCCCGTAGCCCCCGGTGGCGAGGTAGCCGTCGAGGGTGTGGGCGTCGTCGCGGTCGAAGCGCGCTGTGGTGATCTTGGGAGCGCTGGTGACTGCCATCTAGCGGACCTCCGGAGCGAGGCCCTCGGCGCCGCGTCCGACCCACCGGTCGGGGGCGGGACGCTGGCGGATGCGGGTGAGGGTGCCGTGGGGCGGGATCTCGTCGTCGCGCCGGCCGGCGCGCAGATCGTCGAAGAGAGCGTCGGCGTCGGCGTCGGTGACCCGGTGGACGTAGCGGTAGTTGACCTGGAGGGCGGGCGCCTCGGTGCACGCGGCAATGCACTCGACGTGGTTCAGCGTGAAGGTGCCGTCGGCCGTGGTGGCCCCGGCGTTGATCCCGAGGCTGCGCTCGCAGTGCTCGAGCAGCTCGTCGCCACCCATGAGGTGGCACGAGATCGAGGTGCAGACGTTCACCACGTAGCGACCGACCGGTTCGCGCTTGAACATCTCGTAGAAGCTGCAGGTGCCGAGGACCTCGGCGGGGGTGAGGTCGAGCAGCTCGCCGATGTGGGCCATGGCCTCGGGGCTGACCCAGCCATCCTGCTCCTGGGCGACGTGGAGCAGCGGGATCAGGGCGGAGCGGCTGCGCGGGTAGCGGGCGATGATCTCCCGGGCGAGCTCGACGTTGGCGGACGACAGGCGGGACATCAGCGATCGACCTCCCCCATCACGGGATCGACGGAGGAGATGATGGCGACGGCGTCGGCCACGAGGCCGCCGCGCATCATGTGAGGCAGCGCCTGGAGGTTCACGAACGACGGCCCCCGGATGTGCATGCGGTAGGGCTTGGAGCTGCCGTCGGAGACGATGTAGCAGCCGAGCTCGCCACGAGGGGACTCGACCGCGGCGTAGACCTCTCCCTCGGGCACCTTGAAGCCCTCGGTGAAGATCTTGAAGTGGTGGATCAGGGCCTCCATCGACTCGTCGATGCGGGCCCGGGGCGGCGGGGTGACCTTCTTGTCCTGCACCCGGTGGTCGCCCGCCGGCATGGCCTCGACGCACTGGCGCACGATGCGCATCGACTCGCGGATCTCGTCCATGCGCACCGAGAAGCGGTCGAGGGCGTCGCCGTAGGTGCCGATGACGACGTCGAAGTCGACCTGGTCATAGGCCAGGTACGGCGTGTCGCGGCGAAGGTCCCACGGCACGCCGGTGGCGCGGAGGATCGGCCCGGTACACCCCATGGCCAGGGCCTCCTCGGGGGTGAGGACGCCCACGCCCTGGCTGCGCTCGTGCCAGATGGGCTGGCCGTGGAAGAGGTCCTCGTGGTCGGGCAGGCGGGACTCGATCTCGTCGACGAGGGCGGTGACCTCGTCCTCCCAGCCGTCGGGCAGGTCGGCGGCCACCCCGCCCACGCGGATGTAGTTGTTGTTCATCCGCAAGCCGGAGCAGCGCTCGAAGAACGTCAGGATCTCCTCGCGCTCGCGGAAGCCGAAGATCATCGACGTGGTCGAGGCCATGTCCATGCCGTTGGTGGCGAAGTAGAGGAGGTGCGACGACATGCGGTTGAGCTCGCACATCAGCATGCGGATCCAGGTGACCCGCGGGGGCAGCTCGAGGCCGAGCAGCTTCTCGGTGGCCATGGCGAACACCAGCTCGTTGAACAGCGGCGACAGGTAGTCCATCCGCGTGGTGTTGGTGGTGCCCTGGAGGTAGGTGAGGGACTCCCCCGTCTTCTCCATGCCGGTGTGGAGGTAGCCGATGATGGGCTTGGTGCGCAGCACCGTCTCGCCCTGGAGCTCGAGCATCAGGCGCAGGACGCCGTGCGTGCTGGGGTGCTGGGGCCCCATGTTGATGATCATCGTCTCGTCGTCGCCGATGGTCTCGTCGTCGATCGTCTGGGTCAGCTCGGCGACGTCGGCCTCCGACATCCGCAGCACCGCGCCCGACTCGCGGAGCAGCTCGGTGGCCGCCACGCTGCCACGGGCCATCATCTCCTGAGCGCCCTCGCTGGTGTCGGCCCCCACGCCGCCGGCGCGCTGGTCGTGGTGTGCGGAGTCGCTCATCTCACCCCCGGGGTGCCCTTGAAGGCCACGGGGATCTCCCCCACGGCGTAGTCCTTGCGCAGCGGGTGACCCTCCCAGTCCTCGGGCATGAGGATGCGGGTCATGTCGGGGTGGCCGTCGAAGGCGATGCCGAACATGTCGTAGACCTCGCGCTCCCCCGCCTCGGTCCCGGGGTGGACACCCCACAGCGACGCCACGGTGGGGTCGCCCTCGGGGACCTGGGTCCGGAGGCGGAGGCGGGCGCGCTGCTCGAGCGACACCAGGTTGGCCACCACCTCGAAGCGCTCGGGTGCGACGCCGGCCGGCAGCGTGCGCCCGGTGTGGGTCAGGTAGTCGACCGCAGTGATGTCGGTGCAGAGGGTGTAGCCCTCGTCGCGCAGCGCCTCCACCACCTCGAGCCAGCGCTCGCGCTCGACGTGGAGGACCTCGTCGCCGAAGGTGCGGGTGACGAGCGCGCCGTGCCGGGTCTCCGGTTCGGGCACGCCCTCTCCCTGCGCCTCCTCGTCGGGCGCCACGTCGCTCTGGCCGTCGCTCATGTGGGAGTACCCAGGTGGACGGGCTTGCGCTGGAGGGTGACGGGGACGTCGCCGGCCTCCTGGGCCTCGACGTGGATGCCGGCGCCGGCGCCGGTGGCCCGGCGGCGCTGGGTGAGCTCGCCGGTGCGGATGAGCTCGTGGAGGGTCAGGATCGAGTGCAGCAGCGTCTGGGGGTTCGGGGGGCAGCCCGGGGCGTAGACGTCGACGGGGACGACCTGGTCGACCCCCTGCACGATCGCGTAGTTGTTGAACATGCCGCCGGTCGAGGCGCAGACGCCCATCGACAGGACCCACTTGGGCTCCATCATCTGGTCGTAGACCTGCCGGAGCACCGGTGCCATCTTCTGGCTCACGCGGCCGGCCACGATCATCAGGTCGGCCTGGCGGGGCGAGGGCCGGAAGACCTCCATGCCGAAGCGCGACAGGTCGTGGTGGGCGGCGCCGGTGGCCATCATCTCGATGGCGCAGCAGGCCAGGCCGAAGGTGGCGGGCCACACGCTGTTGCTGCGCGCCCACTTGACGACGTCCTCGAGGGGGCCGGTGAGGAAGTTGTGCTGCATGCCCTCGAGGCCGTTCGGTGCCGGCATCAGGCGTGGACCTCCTCGGGCGCGGGGGCGGTGACGGGACGCCGCTCGGAGCCGGCGACGAGGCCGGGCGAGGTCACCCGGCGCACGCCGGGGCCGGGGGCGCGGCCGAGCGCGGCAGCGGGGTCGAGGCGGCGCATCCGCTTGCGTGGGCCCCAGTCGAGGCCCCCCTGGGAGATCTCCCAGGCGAACGAGAGGAAGAACGGCACGATGAAGAGCATCATCACGCCGAGGCCGTAGCCGCCGAGCTCACGGAAGACCGTGGCCCACGGGAACAGGAAGATGATCTCGATGTCGAAGATGATGAAGATCATCGCCACCAGGTAGAACCGCACCGGGAAGCGGCGGGCGGGTTCCCGGCTGGGCACGATGCCGCACTCGTAGGGCGCCAGCTTGGCGTCGGTGGGGCGCGAGGAGGCGACCATCTTGGTGGTCACCAGGCTCAGCACGACGAAGCCGACGGCGAGCACGAACATGACGACGATCGGCAGGTAGTCGTCCATCACCGGACCCTAGCGACGAGCGCGGGGCCCGCCGAAATGCTCATGGGGCAGCAGCCAGCGCACGAGCACGGGCCTCGCTGGCCGCCTTGTCACGCCGGTGCAGCGCGTTGCAGGCCACCCCGAAGATGATCATCGAGGCGATGGTGATGACCGCCGGCGGCAGGCGCTCGCTGCCGAGGTCCCGCACCATCACGATGGAGTGGATGGGCCGGGTGGGGTCGGCCTCGGCCGGGGGCGGCGCCTCGCCGAAGGCGACCTCGACCTCGACCACCTGCTGCACCTGCACGATGGCGTGGTGGGGCGGGTGCGACAGGGGGAGCTGTGAGAGCAGGGCGTCGGGGTCCTTGCCGCCACGGTCGAGGACGCCGATCACGACGTAGTCGCTGGTGGTCTCGAACTGGGCCACGGGACCGGACCCGGCGATGGCCTCGTCGGCGGCTGCGCTGGCCTCGCCCCGCGAGGGGTCGTCCGCGGGGATCTGGGTCCAGTCGGAGAGGTCACGCGCCTCAGGCAGGGCTACCCCCTCGAGGTTGCGGGGGTCGTCGTGACGGACGATCTCGGTGACCTGCCAGGTGGGCGAGTCGCCCACCAGGCCGATGGCGTAGATCCACCAGGTGCCGGCCATGAGCATCATCCAGCCGGCGAGGCCGGCGGCGGCGATGAGGAACCCGAGGCGGGTGCCGGTGTTGGTGGCGAGCAGGAGGTAGACCGAGCCGCAGAGGATGGCCACGGCGACCGCCACGATGGCGATGCCGCGGAGGGCAGGATCCCAGGGGAGGCTCAGGGCGAGGAGGAGGGCGCCGCTCACGAGCCGCCCCCGTTCCGGTTGGCGCGGTTGCCGCCGGCCGCCTGTCGCTCCGTGAGCTCGCGCTCGTAGTCCACGATCGCCTCGATCTGCTCCTCGGTCAGTACCTGCGAGAAGAAGGGCATGCGGCCGCTGGACTGGCCCTGCTCCCCGTACTGCTCGCCCAGCTGGCGCCCGTTGGCCACGAAATCGATGTGATCCTGGCGGTCGGGGAACTGCTCCAGCACGTTGTAGAGCGGCGGCCCGAAGGCACCCGAGCCTGGGGCCACCGGCTCGTCGTACGACCACCCCTTGGTGTGGCAGCGGGCGCAGTGCAGGTTGAACAGCGCGGCACCGAGGGTGGCGGGCTGGTCGCCCAGGCCGCGGATGCGCTCCTGCTCCGCCTCCATGGCGGCAAGGTTCTGCTGACGCGCCTCTTCGGGGGAGATGGCGATGCTGTGCATGTAGAGGATGAGGTTCTCGAGCTGCTGGCTGGTCATCGGACCGCCGCCCTCGATGCCCCACGCTGGCATCGGCGAGAACGGCCGGCCGAAGGTGAGGACGTCGAAGATCTGCTCGTCGGTCATCCGCAGGGTGACGTCGTTGAGCGACGGGGCGTACCACTGGACCTGGCGGAGGGTGCCGTCGGGGTCGGTGAGGGTGGCGGGAACCTCGCCGCCGATGGCGGCCATGCCGCCATGGCAGCCGGCGCAGTTGAAGCCCCCCTGGTCGGTGGCGGCGAAGAGGGCGCCGCCTCCCACCGGCTCGGAGCCGGCGCCGTGGACGTAGGTGACGCCCTCGCGCCGCTCGCGCATGTTGTCGATGGCGCCTGCCTGGCGGCCTGGCTCGGCAAGCCAGTAGAGGGGTAGGCCCACGCCGATGACGGCCAGGCTGACGAGGCCCCACGAGAGCGCCCGCTCGAGCCTCGGGCCCTCGAGCTGCTCGTCGTCGTAGTAGGGCTTGCGGTTGGGGGCCAGCTCGATCTCGGAGCCGATCTCGGGCTTGGCGCGCTTCATGTTGGTGAGCAGGTAGAGGCCCCAGCCCACGACGACGACGACGGCCACGATGATGGCGATGGCCTGCTGGGCGGAGATGGGGGCGGCATCGGCCGCGCCGCCGCCACCGCCGCCGGTGGCGGCTGCGATGAGGAGATCCATCAGTGGTCACCCCCGCCACCGACGCAGTTGGGGCCCTCGGCCTCCTGGCCGGTGGTGTTGGTGCCCTTGGCCGGGCCCTCCACCACGAGGCTCGTGTCGACGCTGACCACGCCGCTGTCGCCGACGGTGACGGCGAAGCGGTCCATGCCGCGGGGTGCGGGGCCGCCCTTCCACTCGCCCACCCGGCTGTACTTCGACCCGTGGCAGCCGCACTCGAACCACTGCGAGGTGTCGCACCACGGGACGCGGCAGCCGAGGTGGGGGCACTTCTGGTAGAGCGCCACCAGGCCGGCCTCCATGCCGGGCAGCACGGCGTCGGAGTAGGCGTTGGCCGCCTTGCCCACCGCCGCGCTCGGGTACGGGTTGAGGTAGAAGCGACCCTCGGCGACGTAGAAGGGCTCGTGGCTGTCGCGGATCGAGGACAGGATGTCGTCGACCCGGCCCACGGTGATGGTGGAGCCGAAGCCTGCCGAGAGCTGGGGCCACAGGAACGCCAGCACGGCCGCGCCGAAGCCGGAGAGCCCGAGGCCGAACATGGCGATGATGCTGCGGTTGAAGAACTGCCGGCGGGTGACGCCGAGGGTCTCGGGGTCGGGCGGGACGTAGGGAGCGGGCGGTCCGGAGTCGAAGCGCTCGAGCTCGGTGCCGGCTGACGCCCGGGCCATGGCGGCCTCGCGCTCGACCTCGCGACCGGTCCGGGGACGCTCGTCCTCGTCGACGGCGAGGAACGGGCTGTCGCTGCGGTCCCGGCGGCGCGTCTCGCTCGACAGGGCGCGGTCGGTGTCGCGCCGACGAGCCGTGGTGAAGAGCACGAGCGCCGCCAGGGCCACGAGGACCGGGATGGCGATCGTGAGGACGGTTGTTCCTTCCAAGGTTGCTCCTACTGCCTAGAACTCGAAGAAGATGCCGTCGGCCCAGGGGAAGACGAAGTTGAAGCCAGGTCCCCGGAAGAACGAGCCGATGATCACCAGGACCGCCCAGAACATGAGGAAGATGGTGAACAGCGAGATCGCGAACTTGCGGTCCTCGGGTCGATGCGACGGGTTGCGGTCGGTGTAGGGCGCCAGGATCAGGGCGAACATCCCGATGCCGGGGATGGTGACGCCGGCCACCATCGGGTGGAACAGAGCGAGCAGCTCCTGGAGGCCGAGGAAGTACCAGGGCGCCTTGGAGGGGTTCGGCGTCATGTTGAAGTTGGCCAGCGTGAGCAACGGGGCGTTCACGAGGGCGGCGAAGACGAGCAGGAACGCGGTGGCCAACAGGGCGGCCACGAACTCGACCACCAGCAGGTGGGGCCAGGTGTGGACCTTGTCGACCGGCTTGGCCTTGACGTCCTGGATCGAGCCCGACTTGACGACCGTGAGGAGGCGCTGGGTGTGGCCCTCGGGGCCGGTGGTCAGCGGAGGGGCCTGCGAGCCGGCGGTGGCCACGGCGCCACCGGCGCCGGCCGGGGCGCGCTCCTTGGTCGCCACGCCGCCGCCCTCGGCGGGGGCGGCGCCGCCGCCCTCGGCCTTGGCCTTGGCCGCCTTGGATCGATCGAGGAGGTGGGCCGGGATCTTGCCGGTGTCCTCGGCCTCGGCGTCGCTGGCCGCGACGGCAGCGTCGTCGTCAGCGGGCGCGGCTTCCTCCGGGGGGGCGTCGGGCGTGGCCGCGGCCTTGGCCTTGGCCTCCGCTGCTCGCTTGAGGAGGTGCTCGGGGATCTCGGTCATGTTTCCCTCGTTGCCTTGAGGCGTCGCCGTGGCCCTACAGGGGCCCGGAGATGCCGCCGTCCTTGCGGACCCGCCAGAAGTGGATGGCCATGAAGATCACGAGCACGAACGGGAGCATCAGCACGTGGAGCACGTACCAGCGCAGCAGCGTGTCGGTGCCGATCTCCACCCCGCCCAGGAGCACGAAGCGCACCTGGTCGCCGAACACGGGGGTGTAGCCCATCATGTTGGTGCCCACCGTCACGGCCCACAGCGCCAGCTGGTCCCACGGCAGCAGGTACCCGGTGAAGCTGAGGAGCAGGGTCAGCGTGAGCAGGATCACGCCGATGACCCAGTTGAACTCGCGCGGCGGCTTGTAGGCCCCGTGGTAGAAGACCCGAGCCATGTGCAGGAACACCGCCAGCACCATGAGGTGGGCCGCCCACCGGTGCATGTTGCGCACCAGCAGGCCGAAGGTGACCGAGGTCTGGAGCGTGTAGATGTCGTTCCACGCCGCCGCCGCCGTCGGGCGGTAGAAGAACATCAAGAAGATGCCGGTGACGGTGAGGTGGATGAAGAGGAAGAAGCTCAACCCGCCGAGGCACAGCGTGTAGGAGACCTTGACGGCGTGGCGCTTCACCTTCACCGGGTGGAGGTGGTACAGCACCGAGTTCATGACCACGTACGACCGGTTCCTCGGGCTGTCGGTGTATCCCTTCCGGAAGATCGAGCCCGGTCGGAAGATCGAGCTCCAGGCCTGCGACCCCTGGATCTGGTCGCCGAGCTTGCTCAGCCGGTCGGCGAGCTGGGCGCCCCGGCCCTTGTTCTGGATGGTGTTCGCCATGCCTGTGCCTCGTTGTCCTTATCGCTCGGAGGATCGCCGTGCGGCGGTGACGGGGACGGGGACGACCCGCAGCCTAAGCACGCTCGCGGCGTGACGGAGAACCGGGGCCTCGGGCATCAGAAGCGCATCCCGTAGCCGTAGCCGTGGTTGTTGTCGCGCTGGTGCTGGTCGCCGTCGCGGGCGGCGACACCGGCCTTGCCGAGGACGATCACGCCGGTGGGGCAGCGGTCGACGCAGAGGGCGCAGCGGGTGCAGACGTCCTCGTCGACCACGAAGATCACGTGGTCGTCGGGGTCGAGGCCCGGCGCTGCGGTGTTGGTGGCCTCGGCCACCGCCTCTGTGGAGAGCATGTGGATGCACTTCCAGGGGCAGATGTCGACGCAGCCCTCGCACATGATGCACTCGGACTGGTCGATGTGGAGGAACTGCTTCGGCTTGACCGAGGCACCGAGGGCGTCGGTGTCGATCTCCTGGAGGATGTAGTCCCCCGAGAAGGTCGGCATCGGGGGGTTGGCGTCGGTCTTGGCCATGCTCAGGCCTTCCGGGCCAGCGGCCGGCCGTACGGCGAGGTCGGGATCTCCTTGGGCTTCTCCTTGCCACGACCCTGCCAGATGGCCCACAGGGCGATGTGGCCGCCGAGGAACACCACGTAGATGATCGTGGCGACCAGGTCCTTGAGGACCCGGTAGGTGATCTCGATGGGGCCGGCCTCGATGATCCCGAAGGGCCCGGACACCAGGCGGTCCTGACGCCAGTTGAGCTCGCTCTCGGCGAGGGTGAGCCACTGGTGGGGCACGACGCCGTACGCCAGGGTGAAGATGGCGAAGACGTAGGTGGCGGCCACCATGGCCTCGCCCCACGTGAGGGGCGTGCCGGGCGGACGGCGCTTGCCGTAGGCGACGATGGCGACGCTCATGAGGATCGTTGCCAGCGTCGATGCGATGAGAGCGACCACCCGGCGGACCTCCTCGGCAACCCGGCTCGTGAAACTTCTCACATTGTACGCCCGCGAGGCGGTCACGCCACACCGGGTCGGCCTCTGGTCTACCACGGCCCCTCCCGGGCCGGCACATCGGGCCGACTTGGCCATCGCCTCGAGAGGGCCCCTAGTGTGAGCGCCTGATGGCAGCCCCGACCGAGGGGGCTGAGCTCCGTTGGAGGCTGATCCGTGACCGACGTCCCCGAGCACCTGCTGCGCCGATCGCGAGAGCGCCGCTCCGCCGGCGACGGTGACAGCGGCGACGCCGGCGAGGCACCGGCCGCCGACGCACCGGCGACCGACACCCCGGCCAGCTCGGGCGAGGCGGCCCCCGTCCCGGCCACCCAGGCGCCGGTGGGCACCGCCGCCGAGCCGGCGCCGCCGCCCCCCCCGCCCCCGCCCTACGTGGAGGCTGCCCAGCGCCGGGCGAAGATCCCCGTCTGGGCCGCCCCCGTGCTCGCCATCCTCCCGCTGTGGGCCCTCATCTACGCTGGCGCCCTCACCGAGTCCGGCGAAGCGCTCGACCCCGTGCTCGCCGAGGGCCAGCAGATCTTCGCCGCCCAGTGCGCCGGGTGCCACGGCGGGGGCGGCGGCGGCGGCTCCGGCCCGCCGCTGACCGAGGTCAACCTGACGTTCTCCGACCCCCAGCAGCACCTCGACTGGGTCGTCGACGGCTCCCCGGCCGCGGGGACCCCCTACGGCGACCCCGACCGACCCGGCGGCCAGAAGATCTCCCAGCAGGGCTTTGGCGCCATGCCGGGCTTCGGCAACGCCCTCACCGACGAGGAGGTCCTCGCCGTGGTCCGCTACGAGCGCGAGGTCATCGGCGGCGAGGAGGAGCCCACGCTGGCCGAGGGTGCCGAGGGCGAGGGCGGCGACGACGACTGATCTCCGGGCCGCCGGCGCGAGTCGCCGTCGGCCGCCGGGGCGGTCCACACTGACGAGGTGAGTCCCACCACCGACTACGACGTGCTCGTCGTTGGGGGCGGCCCTGCCGGGGCGGCCACCGCCTACTGGCTGGCCGAGGCCGGCCACCGCGTGCTCGTGGTCGAGAAGAAGGTCTTCCCCCGGGAGAAGACCTGCGGCGACGGCCTCACGCCGCGGGCCGTCCACCAGCTGGCCGAGATGGGCCTCGAGGACGCCATCGCCCGCGACCACCACCGCTTCGACGGCCTGCGCACCATCGCCCACGGCGTCACCCTCGAGCTGGCCTGGCCCGACCACCCCGTGTTCCCCTCCCACGGCTACGTCGTGCGCCGCCGCGACCTCGACCAGATGGTGGCCGACCACGCCGTCAAGGCCGGTGCCACCCTGTGGCAGGGCACGGAGGCCGTCGGCCCGATCTTCGACCGTGGCCTCCTCACCGGCGCCTCGATCAAGCACAAGGAGAGCGGCGCGGTGCGCGACGTCACCGCCCGCTACGTGGTGGTGGCCGACGGGTCCAACTCGCGCTTCGGGCGGGCCCTCGGCACCAGTCGCATCCGGTCGTGGCCCCAGGGCATGGCGATCCGGGGCTACTACGAGAGCCCGATGCACGACGACCCCTGGATCGAGTCGGCCCTCGACGTCCGCGACCGCAACGGAGCGTCGCTGCCCGGCTACGGCTGGATCTTCCCGGTGGGCGACGGCACCATCAACGTCGGCATCGGGCTGCTCTCCACGTTCCGCGACTGGAAGTCGGTCAACACCTCCCACCTGATGGAGGAGTGGGCGGCCACCGCCCCGGCGCACTGGGGCATCACCCCCGAGGCCAAGGTGGGCGAGCCCACCGGTGGGCGGCTGCCGATGGGCGGCTCCGTCGGCCCCAAGTCGGGTCCCACCCACTTGGTGGTGGGCGACGCCGCCGGGTCGGTCAACCCGTTCAACGGCGAGGGCATCGACTACGCCTACGAGACCGGGCGCATGGCCGCCGACGTGCTCGACGAGGCCCTGCACACCGGCAACGGCCTGGCCCTCCAGCGCTACGAGCAGATGCTCGAAGCCGAGTACGGGCTCTACTTCAAGGTGGCCCGCACGTTCGTGAAGATCATCGGGCGGCCCACGCTCATGCGCGAGCTCACCCGGGTGGGCATGCACTCCCGACCCCTGATGGAGTGGGTCCTGCGGATCATGGCCAACCTGCTGCGACCCGACGAGGTCGGCCCCGCCGAGGCGGCCTACAAGGTCGTGGCCCAGCTGGCCCGAGTCATCCCCGAGCCCTCGGCCTGACCGACCCCCGCTGGGGCGAACTGGCACCAGATCCGCGCCGGCGAACAGCGCGATCCTGGTGCCAGAACGGGTTTTGGGGGTCAGCCTTCGAGGCCGAGGTGCATCAGCGGGCCGCCAGCAGCTCGTCGAGACCGACACGACCGGCCCGCAGGCCACGGTCCTGCAGGGCGCGGAGGTCGCCGGCCGCTTGGGCATTCTTCAGGGTGGAGAAGCCGAACCCCCGACCGGGGATGTCGAGGTCGGACGGGTCGTCGCCCACCACCTGGAGGAACACCCCCGAGGGCGGGCCGCCCTTGTGGAGCTGGCCGGTGGAGTGGAGGAAGCGGGGGCCGATGCCGACGGTGGTGGCCACCCGGAGCCGGTCGCGGAGGGCCACGCGGGTGGCCTCGAGGGCAGTGAGGAGGTCGATGTCCCCGGGGTCGACGAAGGCCTGGACGGCCAGGTGGTCGCCCGGGCCCACCAGGTCGAGCAGGTCGGACACCGCGGTGGTGGGGATGTCGGAGAGGCCCTCGTCCAGCACCGTGGCGGTGGCCTCCTTGGCGGCGGCCACATCGGGCTGGTCGAAGGGGTTGATGCCGAGCACGGCGCCGCTGAGCGCCACCGCCTGCTCCCAGAGCAGCACCAGGCCGCCGAGGTCGAGGGGGTCGCCGTAGGCGAGCGTGACCACCGGGTGCCCGGCTGCTGCCAGCGCGTCAAGGGTGGCGCGGTGGTCGTCACCGACAGCGACGAAGAGGCGGTCGTCGCCGTAGGCCTCGGGCCCGGCGAGGGGCTCGCCCGTCACCGGCACGATCCCCTCTCCCGCCTTGCCGGTGGACTCGGCCACCAGCTGCTCGAGCCACAGGCCGAAGGTGGCGATGCCCTCGGGCAGCACCAGGGTGAGCTTGTCCCGCCCGGCCCGGGCGCCGGCGCCGAGGATGGCGCCGAGCCGCACGGCCGGGTGGTCGTGGTCGGAGGGTCCGTGAGCGGCGGCGACCGCCTGGGCCCGCTGCAGCAGACCGACGACGTCGACGCCCATCAGCGCCCCGGGCACGATGCCGAAGTGCGACAGGGCCGAGTAGCGGCCGCCGATGTCAGCCCGGTTCTCAAAGGTGGCCCGGAAGCCCCGCTGGCGAGCGAGCTCGGCCAGCTCGGAGCCGGGGTCGGTGATGGCGACGAAGCGGCTGCCCCTGTTTGCCCCGCTCTCCGTTCCTCCGGCGATGGGGCCGCACGCCGCCCAGAAGTGCTCGAGCTGGCTGCGGGTCTCGATGGTGGTGCCCGACTTGGACGCGGCCACGAAGAGGCAGCGGTCGAGGCCGAGCTCGGCGATGCGGGCGATGGCCGCAGGGTCGGTGGTGTCGAGGGCGCGGAGGTCGAGCCGGGCGGGTGGGAAGGACCGGGCCAGCACCTCGGGGAACAGCGACGAGCCGCCCATGCCGAGCACCACGGCGTGGCGGAGCCCGTCGGCGGCGGCCGCCGCGGCGACCCGCTCGATCTCGGGCAGGGCGGCGGCCATGTCGTCGACCACGTGCAGCCAGCCCAGGCGGTCCGCGACCTCGGTGGGGTCGTCCTGCCAAAGGGTGTGGTCGCCGGACCACATGCGTGGCCCCGCCCGGCGCTCGGTGAGGTCGGCCACCGCCGCCGCCAC
>DATKDW010000025.1 GCA_035512495.1 Acidimicrobiales bacterium | reverse complement strand
GCGGGGGATGGGGTGCTGTTGGCGATCCCGGGGAGGGCGTCGGCCACCACGTCAGGCAGGTGGCGGAGGGGCGCGACCTCGGCGGCGAACGCCGCTCGCTCGGCGGCCGTCGGCAGCTCGCCTTCGATGAGCAGGTGCCACACGTCCTCGAAGCTCCGCGTGGCTGCCAGCTCTGGGGCGGCGTACTGGCGGTAGTGGTAGAAGCCCTCCAGCCCGCGGACGTCGCCGAGGGCGGTCTCGGCCACGACCACCCCCTTGAGGCCGGGCGGGGCGGTGACGGCCGACTCGTCGGCGGGACGGAGCTGGGCGAGGGCGACGAGGTCGCGCATCGACAGGATTCCCTTGAGCTCTCCACCGGCCACCACCGGGACGTGGCGGTAGCCGCGCTCGGCCAGCTGCGTCCACGCTTCGTCGATCGACGCGTCTGGGCTCAGGCACTCGGGGTCCGCCGTCATCCAGGATTGGACGTCGGCATCGTCAGGGGACACACCAGTGGCCGTCGCTCGCAGGATGTCGCGCTCGGTGACGATTCCCACCGGCCGGTTCGCCTCGGTGATCACCACCGAGCCGATCCCCTCCCGGGTCATGCGGGCCGCCACCGTGGCAAGTGTCTCGTCGAGTGTGGCGGTGATGGCGGGTTCGCTCATCGCGTCGCCGACCGTCGCGGTCTTCGTGGTCATGGGTTGCCTCCTTGGCTCGCTCCCATCCGATCGCCGCCTGCTCACATTGTCAAGATTGATTGCATCAATGTATTCTGAGGCTGTGGCCGACGATCGCTGGACGACCTCCGAGGTGGCCGCCCGCCGCCTCGGGGTGAAGCAGGAGACGCTCTACGCCTACGTGAGCCGAGGCCTGGTCCGCAGCGAGCCGGTGCCGGGATCCCGGAGGAGCCGCTTCCTCCGCGCTGACATCGAGCGCCTCGCCGGTCGCCGGCGCTCGGGCGGGCGCGCCGGCGGCCTCGAAGTGATCGTCGAGACCGACCTGACCCTCCTCGACCCCGCGGGCCGCTTGTACTACCGGGGTTGGGACGTGGCCGACGCCGTGGCCTCCGGCGCCACCTTCGAGGAGGTGGCGGGGTGGCTCTGGAGCGGCGAGCGCTCCCAGGAGCCGTTCACCGCTCCGCCCGACCTCATGGCCGCCGCCCGGCCGGTGGTGGAGGCGATGCCCGGCCAGTCCGCCATCGACCAGGCGCGGGCCCTGGTGGTGGCCGTGCGGGCGGCGGATCCGCTGCGCCACGACCGTCGCCCACGTGCCGTGGGTGCCACCGGCCGGAGCCTCGTCGCCACGATGGTCGAGGCCCTCCCGCTCGCCGCCGGCGCCACGCCGCCGCCGGCAGGGAGCTCGGTGGCGCGCCGACTGTGGCCACGGCTGTCGCCTCGCCGGCCATCAGCGGTGGCGGTCCGGCTCCTCGACGCCACCCTGGTGCTCCTCGCCGACCACGAGCTGGCGGCATCCACCCTTGCCGCACGGGTCACCGCCTCCACCTGGGCCGACCCCTACCTCGTCGTGCAGGCCGGGCTGGCGGCCCTCGGCGGGCCGCTCCACGGCGCGGCCAGCGCTGGGGCGAGGGACCTCATCCGCGAGGTGACGTCAGGTGCGGCCACCCCCGCCTCGGCCATCGGAGACCGGCTGCGGGACGGCGAGCTGGTCCCCGGCTTCGGCCACCGCGTCTACGAGTCGGTCGACCCGCGGGCGGAGATCCTCCTCGGGCTGCTCCGCGAGGCGGGTCGAGGCATCGCAGCAGCTGACGGGCTGGTCGCCACCATGCGGGCCCGGTCGCTGCCGTTCCCCAACATCGACCTCGCCATCGCCGTGCTGGCCGAGGCCCACGACATGGTCGACGACGCCGGGGAGATCACCTTCGCGGTGGCGCGCACGGCAGGGTGGCTGGCCCACGCCGCCGAGGAGTACCAGCACCGGCTCCGGTTCCGGACCAGGGCGGCCTACACCGGCCCAGCACCCTCCTGAGGCGGGCCAGGTCGGCGTGCAGCGCCCACCGCTCGGCTAGGCCTCGGCGTCGACCGGCTCGACCGGGGTGAAGTCACGGCTGGCGATGTGCAGCGGACGGGGCTCCTGGCCGCTGAACGGCTCGATCAGCGTGTTCTCGACGCTGTTGTAGACGGCGAAGACGTTGCTGCGCGGGTGCGGCGACAGGTTCACGCCGGAGCCGTGCATGGCGTTGCAGTCGAAGATCACGATCGAGCCGGGCCCGCCCTTGGGGGCGGTGATGCCCCCCTCCTCGACCAGGGTGGCGAGGCTCTCGGGGTCGGGCACGCCGTACTCTTGGCGCTTCAGCGACTGCTCGTAGTGCCGCTCGGGGGTCTCACCCACGCAGGCCACGTAGCGGCGGTGCGACCCGGGCACGACCATCAGGGGCCCGTTGAACTCGTTGTTCTCGGTGAGCGCCACCGAGCAGCTCAGGGCACGCATGGCGGGCATGCCGTCCTCGACGTGCCAGGTCTCGAAGTCGGAGTGCCAGTAGAACTCCTTGCCCCGCAGGCCGGGCTTGAGGTTGACTCTGCTCTGGTGGATGTAGACGTCGCTGCCGAGGATCTGGCGGGCCCGTTCGACGATCCTCCGGTCACGGATGAGGCGGCTGAGGATCTCGCTGCCGAGGTGGACCTCGAAGATCGAGCGCACCTCGTCGCTCGCCGGCTCCACGATGGTCTGCGGTGCCCGGCGGACGCGCTCGTCGTGGCGGAGCCGGTCGAGCTCGTCACGGCAGGCGGCCATCTCGTCGGCGCTGAACACGTCGGGCAGGAAGAGGAAGCCGTCGCGGTCGAACGCCCGCAGGGCGTCGTGGTCGAGCGGCCCGGGGGCCGCCTCTTCGACGGAGGGGTGGACCACCGGGTCGAGGCGGGGCGCGATCGAAGGCTCGGCGTCGACCCGGGAGGGGTAGAGGTCGGTGGTGTCGGTCGAGACCGTGGTCATCAGGCGTCGGCCTCCTCGGCGAGGAGGGGGTAGGTGCCCTCCTCGTCGTGGGTCTCCCTCCCCGTGCAGGGCGGGTTGAACACGCACACCATCCGCAGGTCGGAGGTGGCGCGGACGATGTGCTTGTCGTGCTCGCTGAGCGCGTACATCGTGCCGGGGGCGATGCGGTGCACGGTGCCGTTGGCGAGGTCCTCGAGCTCGCCCTCACCCTCGATGCAGTACACCGCCTCGAGGTGGTGCTGGTACCACATCTCGGTGATGGTCCCGGCGCGCAGGATCGTGTCGTGGAGCGAGAACCCCATGCCGTCCTTGGCCAGCAGCAGGCGACGGCTGCGCCACGTGTCGGCGACGATGTCGCGCTCGGTGTCGACGAGCTCGTCGAGGGTGCGCACGATCATCGGCTGACCTCCTCCACCGCGCCCTCGAGCACCTCGTGCGCGGCGGCGTGGATGATCTCGAGGCCGGTCTCGAGGCGCTCCTCCTCGATGGTGAGCGGCGGCAGGAGCTTGAGGACCTCGTCGTCGGGGCCGGCGGTCTCGATCAGCAGCCCGTGGGTGAAGGCGGCGCGTGCCACCAGCCCGGCGAGGTCGGGGCGGTCGAAGGCCAAGCCCTTGAGCATCCCGCGGCCGCGAAGCTCGGCCGAGACACCGTCGAGGCCGTCGGCGATCTCCCGGAGGCCGTCGCCCATGGTCTGGCCCTTTAACAGCACCTCGTCGCTGAAGGTGTCGCCCTCCCAGAAGCTCAGCGCCTCGGTGGCGGTGACGAAGGCCGGGTTGTGCCCCCGGAAGGTGCCGTTGTGCTCGCCGGGCGAGAACACGTCGTGCTCGGGCTTCATGAGGACGGTGGCGAGGGGCAGCCCGTAGCCGCTGAGCGACTTGGAGAGGCAGATGATGTCGGGCTCGATGCCGACCTTGTCGAAGCTGAAGAACGAACCGGTGCGCCCGCAGCCCACCTGGATGTCGTCGACGATGAACATGATCCCGAACCGGGCGCAGAGGTCGGCCAGGCGGCGCAGCCAGTCGAAGCTGGCGACGTTGATCCCGCCCTCGGCCTGCACGGTCTCGATGATCACCGCCGCCGGGGTGTCGACCCCGCTCCCGCTGTCGTCGAGGACCGCCTCGAAGTAGCCGAGGGTGTCGGTCTCGCCGCCGAGGTAGCCGTCGAATGGCATGCACGTGGCGTTGGGGAGGCTGACGCCGGCGCCGGCCCGCTTCATGGCGTTGCCGGTGACCGAGAGCGACCCGAGGGTCATGCCGTGGAAGCCGTTGGTGAAGCCGACCACCGTCTCCCGCCCGGTGATCTTGCGAGCCAGCTTGAGGGCGCTCTCCACCGCGTTGGTGCCGGTGGGCCCGGGGAACATCGTCTTGTAGCGCATGCCGCGCGGCTGGAGGATCGTCTCGTCGAAGCGGTCGAGGAAGGCCCGCTTGGCCGAGGTGTGGGTGTCGAGGCTGTGGGTGATCCCGTCGCGCTCGATGTACTCGATGAGCTTGCGCTTGAGCGCGGGGTGGTTGTGGCCGTAGTTGAGCGCGCCCGCGCCGCTGAAGAAGTCCAAGTACTGGCGGCCGTCGACGTCGTAGATGCTGTCGCCCTGGGCGCGGTCGAACACCGCCGGCCAGGTCCGGCAGTAGCTGCGGACCTCGGACTCCAAGCTCTCGAACGTGTTCACGGGTGCTCCTCTGTTGCTGGCGGGTGGTGCTGGCTCAGGGGTCCCAGGGGACCGATCCTGAAGAGGTGCTCCTCTTCGTGGCCAGGCTCGGGGAAGTGGTCGGTGCCGAACAGCGGCGCGATGGCGATCTCGGCGCGCCGCCGGGCGGCGACGCCCGAGAACAACCGGCGCGACGGCTCGTTGCTCGGGGTCACGGTGGCCTCCAGGTAGCGCACCCCGGAGTCGGCGGTGCGGTCGAGGAGGGTGTCGAGCAGGTCGACGGCCATGCCGCGCCCGCGGTGCTCAGGGGCCACGGCGACCTGCCAGACGAAGACGGTGTCGGGCCGGCCCGGCGGCCGGTAGCCCACGACGAAGCCGGCCGGCTCCCCGCCCACCTCGGCCAGCACGCACGTCTCGGCGTGGTGGAGGCACAGCAGGAGGTAGGCGTACGGGGAGTTGCCGTCGAGGGTCCCCGAGTCCCTGACGATGCGCCAGATGGCGGCGGCATCGGAGACGGTGGCGGAGCGGAGCGTGGCGGTTGGTTCCGGGATGGCTCTGGGGGAGGGTCGTCGGACGGTGTCGTGCCGTCACCCGCGAGGGTGGTGGCAGCGCCGAGCCAGGTGGCGGGCGACCGCCACGAGCACCTTGCGGCTGGGAATGAGCTCACCCTGCCTGCGAGGCACACGCCCGACCGTGGCACGGCGGTCGTGCGAGCACGTCGACCCTACCTCGGTCACCGCCTTGATCAAACCTCCGCGCGCCCGTTGGGCGTCAGGGGCGCGCTGATCACCTCGGCTTCGGCCTGGTCTCCCGGGGGTGGGTCGTCGACGACCCGGCCGAGCCGCTCTGCCTGCCGGCGGTCGATGCGGCGGTCCCACAAGCGGGCAGCGCCGTACCCGAGGGCGAGCACGAGGGCCCCACCGGCGGCGTCCAGCCAGAAGTGGTTGCCGGTCACGATGATGGCGAAGAGGGTGGCCACCGGGTAGACGACGAGGAGGGCCCGGGCCCACCCGCGCCGCACCACCGGGAAGAGGGCGCACGCCGACCACGTCGACCAGCCGAAGTGCAGGCTCGGCATGGCGGCGTACTGGTTCGAGACCGCCTCCATGGGTCCGTCGTCGAACGACCACAGCCCGCCGTAGACCGCCAGCGTGTCCACGAAGCCGTAGCTGTCGGGGAGCAGGCGGGGCGGCATGAGCGGGAAGGTGGCGTAGCCGACGAGCGCCAGCGCCGTCGTCCACGCCAGCGCGGTGCGCCACCTGACGTAGCGCCGGGGGAAGCGCCGGAACAGGTAGATCAGCGCCATCGCCGTCACGACGAAGTGGAAGGTGCCGTAGAAGAGGTTCCACGCTTGGATGAACCACCGGGCACCGAGGAACCACGACTGGATGGTCTGCTCGTGGTACGTGCCGACGGCCTGCTGGATGCGGATGATGGTCTCGGCGTTGGCCCGGGCCTCGACGGCGGAGACGGCGGCCGACCCGAACTGGTTGCGGACCACCGAGTAGACGCCGTAGAAGGCGACGACGTACGCGAGCTCCTTCCACCAGCGCAGCCAGGGGGCACCGGCGGCGCTCAGGTCGCGCGGCGTCGAACCGGGGGACGTGCTCATCGTGGCGGGGTGGTCAGGCCAGCGCTTGGGTCGGTGCCGGGACCTTGGCGGAGCGCCCCCCGGCAGCGAAGGCCGGTGCGCCGAGGAGGCTCACGGTGAGGTTCAACCCGTAGACGAGCAGCCCGAGGGTGATGGCCTGTTCGATGCTGACGCCGAGGGGATGGAGGAAGAGGACGAAGGCGCCCTCCCGAACCCCGAGCCCACCGAGCGAGATCGGAATGACCTGGGCGATGGCGACCGCGGGCATGAAGGCGAGGATGGCCGTGGGTCCGACATCGAGGCCGAGGGACAGGGCGGCGAAGTAGGCGGCGAGCACAAGGACCAGCTGGTAGGCGAACCCGGTCAGCAGCACGCCCACGGCGGCGATGGGGTGGTCGCGGAGGCGGCACAGACCGAGGTGCACGGCACCGGCGAAGCGACGCCACCCGCTCGACCCCGAGAGGCGCCCGCCGATGCCGGGGCTCATGACGGCCACCACCACGGCGACGAGCAGCACGAGGGTGACGCCGGCGAGGGCGAAGGCGACGGCGCTGGCGGTGCCCAGGTCGGCCAGGGTGGGATTGATCACCATGGCCGCGAGGATCAGCAGCGGCAGCACCAGCCACCCCGTGAGGCGCTCGAGGACCACCGACGCGAACGTGCCCGGCCGCTCGCCGTTGCTGGCCGACAGGCGGGCGATCCGCAGCACGTCGCCGCCGATGGTCGAGGGCAGGAAGTTCCCGACGAACTGCCCGGCCAGGTAGTGGCCGAAGAGGGTGCGCACGCGGGCGCGCAGCCCGAGGACCACGAGCACCGCCCGCCACCGCAGCGTCGAGAGCACCAGGCCGAGGAGCGTGACCGCCAGGGCGAGTCCGAGCCACATCACGGCTCGGGGGTCCCATGTGGGCAGGAGGGACGACAGGCGGACCTGGGGCAGGAGGATCGCCAGCATGGTGGCGCTGGCCAGCACGCGGAGGATGACGGGGAGGTGCCGTCGAACGCCCATGGGTCCCCCTCTCGCCGCGCAGTGGACTCAACGCCCTCAGCCTACGCCTCGAACCCGTCCGGGCGCCTCCCCACTTGCCGCGATCACGTCACGATGGGTGGGTATGTCCCCTGGTCGGGCCGGGTCGAACCCTGGGTCAGGCCTTCTCGAGGAACCGCTCGGTGTCGACGATGACCCGGGCGATCTTGCCCGCCGCCACCAGGCCCCTCGTGTCGCTGACCGACACCGTGAAGGTGAGCTTCCGCCCGGCGACCTTCGAAAGGGTGGCCTCGGCACGGACTCGGCCGCCCACGGCGGTCGGCACGACGTGGTCGAGCTGCACGGTGTGCCCGACGCTCGTCTGGCCCGGCTCGAGCTGGTCGACCACGGCGGCCACGCTCGCCTCCTCGCACAGGGCGATGATGCGCGGGGTGGCGAGCACCGGGACGTCGCCCGACCGGAGGGCGATCGCCGTGTCGGCGTCGGTGACGGTGAGCTCGATCTCGGCGGACAGTCCGGTCTCTACGGGCACGGTCCCGAGGATAAGGGTCGCAGCGATGGGCGAGCCAACACCGCGCCGTCCTGGCACACTCCGGCGGTGACCACTCGACGCATCCGAGGGAGACGAGCGTGATCGACGGCGAGGTGCTGCAGCGAGTCCTCGGGGTCGCCCTGGGCAACGGGGCCGACTTCGCCGAGGTCTTCGCCGAGGACCGGAGCTCATCGTCTGCCAGCCTCGACGGCGGGCAGGTCGAGGAGGTGACGTCGGGCCGGGAGCGAGGGGCGGGGATCCGCGTCGTCACCGGCGAGACCACGGGCTTCGCCCACACCGCCGACCTCTCCGAAGCCGGTCTGGTCGCCGCCGCTCGGGCGGCGGCGTCGGCGGCGCGGGGTGCCGGCGAGGGCCGCACCGTGGTGTTGGGGCCCGCCGGTGAGCACCGGGCCCCGGACCGGGTCGTGCGGCCGACCTCGGTGGGCAAGCAGGCCAAGGTCGACCTGCTGCGGCGGGCCGACGAGGCCGCCCGCGCCGCCGGCGGCGACATCGCCCAGGTGAGCGTCGGCTACGGCGACAGCCACCGCCACATCCTGGTGGCCAACAGCGACGGGCTCCTGGCGGGCGACGAGCAGGTTCGGACCCGCTTCCGCGTCAGCTGCGTTGCCTCGGGCGACACCGGCATGCAGACGGGCAACGAGTCGGTCGGCCTCACCATGGGCATGGAGCTGTTCGACCTCCGCAGCCCGGAGGCCACCGCCGAGGAGGCGGCCCGCCGGGCACTGGTCAAGCTCCTCGCCAGGCCCGCGCCGAGCGGCACCACCCCCGTCGTCATCGGGCCCGGGAGCGGCGGCGTGCTGTTCCACGAGGCCTGCGGACACGGCCTCGAGGCCGACCTCGTGGGCAAGGGTGCCTCGGTGTTCAAGGGTCGGCGGGGCGAGCTGGTGGCCAGCCCCCTCGTCACGCTCGTCGACGACGGCACCGTCGACACCGAGTGGGGCACCGCCGCCATCGACGACGAGGGCCGGCCCGGCCAGCGCAACGTGCTCATCGAGGACGGTGTCCTCACCGACTACATGTGGGACTTCCTGCGGGCACGCCAGGAGGGCCGGGGGTCGTCGGGCAACGGCCGGCGCCAGTCGTACAAGCACCTCCCGATGGTGCGCATGACGAACACCTACCTGACCGCCGGCACCGACGACCCGGACGAGATCGTGGCCCAGACGCCCCACGGCGTCTACGTGGCCAAGCTGGGCGGCGGGCAGGTCAACACCGCCACCGGCGACTTCGTCTTCGGGATGACCGAGGCCTACCTCATCGAGGACGGCGTGATCACCGAGCCGCTGCGCGAGGGCAACCTCATCGGCAACGGCCCCGAGGTGCTGCGGACCATCGACGCCGTCGGCGTCGACTTCGCCATGGGCGGACCCGGCACGTGCGGCAAGGACGGCCAAGGCGTCCCGGTGGGCCTCGGGCAGCCGACGCTGCGGGTCCCCGCCCTGACGGTCGGTGGGACGGCGGCATGACCGAGCTGCGTGCGCTGGCCGAGAAGGTGGCCGGTTGGGCCCGGGACGGCGAGCAGGTGGAGGCCTACGTGGCCCGCAGCACCGGCACGACCGTGCGCGCCTACCGGGGCGAGGTCGAGTCGCTCTCGCAGGCAGCGTCGGCGGGGCTCGGGGTGCGGGTCGTCAGCGGGGGTCGTCAAGGCTTTGCCTCGGCCGGCACCCTCGAGCCCGAGGCGCTGTCCGAGACGCTCGCCGAGGCGCGCGACAACGCCACCTTCGGCACCCCCGACGACCACGCCGGCCTCGCCGTGCCCGACGAGGTCGAGCCGGCCTCGGTCGACCCCTGGGACGACGCGCTCGCCGGGACCGGCACCAACGACAAGGTCGCCCTCGCCCTCTCCCTCGAGCGGGCCACCCTCGACGGCGACCCGCGCATCAGCGGAGTCCGCACCGCGATCTACGGCGATGGCATGGGCGAGGCCGCTGTGGCCACCAGCACCGGGATCGCCGCGTCCTGGCGATCGGGCAACTGCTACCTCAGCGTCTCCGCCCTGGCCGAGGCCGACGGCGAGACCCAGACCGGCCACGGCATCTCGGTGGGTCGCCGACTGGACGCCCTCGACGTGGACGAGGCCGCGTCTGACGCGGTCGACCGCGCCACCCGGCTGCTCGGCTCCCGCCAGGCGCCGTCGAGGCGCCTCACCGTCGTGTTCGACCCCCACGTCACGGCCTCGTTCCTCTCCATCGTGGGGGGCACGCTCAACGGCGAGGCGGTGCTGAAGGGCCGGTCACTCTTCGCCGGCCGGGTTGGTGAGGAGGTGGCGTCGCCGTTGCTGACCCTGGTCGACGATCCCACCGACGTGGCCTCCTTCGGGGCGGCGGCCTACGACGCCGAGGGCTTGGCCTCGCGACGGAACGCCCTGCTCGACGGCGGCGTCCTCCAGGGTTTCCTCTACGACACCTGGTCGGGCCGTCGGGCGGGCACGGCGTCCACCGGCTCCGCCGTCAGGAGCTACGCCTCCACGCCCGGCACCGGTGCGCGCGCCCTCGCCATCGTGCCGGGCACCCTCTCGGCCGCGGAGCTGCTCGCCGAGGTGGGCGACGGCCTCCTGGTCCAGGGCGTGAGTGGCCTCCACTCGGGGGTGAACCCGGTGAGCGGCGACTTCTCCGTCGGCGCCGAGGGCATGATGATCCGCGACGGCGCCACCGCCGAGCCGGTCCGGGAGATCACGATCGCCTCCACGTTGCAGCGCATGCTGCGCGACGTGGTGGCGGTGGGAGCCGACCTCGAGTGGCTGCCCGGGGGCACCGGCGCCACCAGCCTCGCCATCCGCGACGTCTCCCTCTCCGGGAGCTGACGGGGCCCGACGCTTACTAGAGGGCGGTGGTGGAGGGCACGATCCTGGGGCGCCAGGCGCGGGGGGCGTCGAAGTGGTGGCCCACCACCCGGCCCGAGCGGAGGGCGGTGAGCAGGTCGGCGGGCCCGTCGAAGTCGGGTAGCTCGACGTAGGCGGCACCGACGGCCTCGGGGACGTGGGCGTCACTGCCGGCACCGGCGGCCAGCCCGTGGGCTGCCGCGAAGTCGGCGGCGCGTGCGTTGAGCGACTCGAGCGAGGTCTTGGCGTTGCGCACCTCGATGGCGTCGACCAGGCCCTCGGCCACCAGCTCGTGCAGCTCGGCCTCGGCCAGGCAGTGCCGGACGGGGTCGAACGGGTGGGGGATGTAGACCAGGCCGCCCTGGGCGCGGATCCGCTCGGCCGCCTGCCTGGCGGAGAGGCCCGCCGGCAACCGCTCCTCCAGGAAGAGCCCGATGACCTCGCCGGCGCCGGTGCGCAGCTCCTGGCCCACGATCACCCGGCAGGGGAGCCGGCCCGCCAGCTCGAATGCCCCGTTGGTGGTGGCGTGGTCGGTGATGCAGAGGACGTCGATGCCCGCCGCGGTCACGGCGCCGGCCAGCTCGTCGGGGGTGGTGGTTGCGTCGCCGGACCACATCGTGTGGCTGTGCATGTCGAGGCGCACCCAACCCGGCGGCGGGTCGGTCGCCAGGTGGGGGTGGAGCGACACGGCCATGCCCCGATGGTAGGGGGCGTCGTCTCGCGTCGTGGAGGGCAGACTGCGGGTCATGGGAGCTCTCCGTCGTGTCGCCCGCTTCGCCTCGCCCGTCAACCGGGTGACCCTCGCCCTCTTCGCCTGGCGGCACCGCAACGAGATCGCCGACTGGGGCCGCTATGCCGCCCGGGCCGTCCCGAAGCTGGTGGGGGGCGACACCACCGACGTCCTCGCTGAGGGCCGGCTGCGGGCGCGGTTCACCGGCGACCCCCTCACCCGCGACGTCGCCGCCCTCCAGGTGGAGGTCGTGGAAGGCGTGGCCCACCTCTCCGGTGTCGTCACCCCCGAGGTGGCCGACCGGGCGATCGACCTCGCCGACGACACCCCGGGCATCCACGACGTGCGCGACCTGCTCGGCCGGCGCCTCCCCCGCAGTCGCCGCTGACCGCTCGGCCGTCGGTCAGGGTCCGGCCACCGAGGCGAGCAGCAGGGTGACGGTCCCCGCAGTCAGGGCGAAGGCCACCCGTGCGGCCTCGCCGGGAGCCACCGCCAGGGTCACGGCGTCGTCGCCGACGTCGACCACCAGGGCCCGGCGGGCCACCGGGAACGTGGGCTCGCCATCCCCGGAGCCGGTGCCGGTGAGGTCGAAGGTGGCGAGGACGTCGACCACGTCGCCGGTCCGCAGGGCCAGTGCCGCAGGGCCGGCGGGCACGGCCACGCCACGGGTGCCCGGCGGGAGGAGGGCAGCGACCGGTGAGAGGCCCTCGGGTGCGAGGCGGGCCGACAGGACCACCTCGCCGGGGTACAGGTCGGTGGCCGCCACGCGCCCGTCGGCCCGGGTCCGCACCGCCCCGTCGGGCACGAGCGCCGCCGGCAGCGAGCGGACCTCGGTGTCGTCAGTCGACAGCGGTGACCCGGCCGGGACGTGGCGGACGGCCACCAGCACGGGGCCGGGGTCGCCGTAGCGGGCGAGGTCGGCAGTGGCGACCCCGAGGCCGCGCCCGGCGACGATGGCGGTGAGGGCTGCCAGGGCGACGGCGAGGAGCCAGAACGGCCCGGGCCGGCGGGGGAGGGTCGGACGCCGGCGACGCGTCGGGGATGGTCGGCTGATGGCGTGCATGGGCGCTCCTCGGCACGGTGCTGCGGTGCGGGGAAGCGCCCGCCCGACGGTAGCCGGGGACGCAGGGGCCCACCAGGGCCTGGTGGGGTCAGGTGGTGGTCGTCGTCGACGAGCTCGACGAGGCCGAGTCGGTGGAGGAGGACCCCTTGGACACGGACCCCGTGGACTCGGACTTCTTGGACTCGGACTTCGCCCCGTCGGACGACGGCGTGGACGTGTCGGAGCCGCTCTCGCCGCCCGACGAGCGGCGAGCGCCACTTCGCGAGTCGGTCTTGTAGAACCCGCTGCCCTTGAAGGTGATGCCCACCGCGCTGAAGACCTTGCGCAGCTTGCCCTCACAGGTGGGGCACTCGGTGAGGGCGTCGTCGGTGAAGCGCTGGACGACCTCGAGGTGCTCACTGCAGCTCTTGCATGCGTACTCGTACGTGGGCAAGGGGACCTCGCAGCGGGGGGAGGGGCGTGGTGGCGACGGCGCTGCCGGGGCGACGCTGGCACTCGGCGTGTGTGAGTGCCAAGTGTACCGGGGGGAGGGTCCACCTACCATGTGCCGACTGTGCGACCCAGCCGAGCGGTGACCATTCGCCAGCGCCTCGTCGGGTTGGTGGCTGCTGCCGTCCTGTTGCCCCTGGTGGCCCTGGTCGTGCTGCTCGCCAGCCTCGTCGGCGTGGAAGGCGGGCCCGAGACGTGGCGCCTCGCCGTGGTCGGCTTCGGCGTGGTGGCCGGGGTGGCCGGGCTCACCTGGTGGGCGTCCTCGGGCGTGACGACCTTCGTCAACGAGCTCGAGCGCCACCGCATCGAGTTCCGCCAGGCGCTGCTGCGACTGGGCTCGGTCCTGGAGTCGTCGGACGACCGCGCCGCCCTCGTCGACGTCGTCCTCGACACCGGCATGGTGGTGGCAGGTGCCGAGGTCGGGGTCTTCTACGCCGACGCCGGCTCGCACCTGGTCGCCCTCACCAATCGGGGCGTGGTCTGGCTCGATGGCGTCAGGTTGGGACGGGACGAGGGCCTCGCCGGCGCGGTTGCCACCACGGGCTCTCCCCGCGCGTGGCCGCACCACGACGTCGAGCCGGTCGATCCGGAGCCCCGGGTCGATGCCGCCCTCGCCGTCCCGATCCACGCCCGAGGCCGGCTCTACGGGGTGCTCGCCCTCTACGGGCGCGCCGGCGCCGGCCACTTCGGCAGCGCCGAGCTCGACGACCTGACCGCTCTCGCCGTGCAGGCGGGCGCGGCCATCGACAAGACCTACCTGCACGAGGAAGCTCGTCGCCTGTCGGTGACCGACGGGCTCACCGGCGTCTGGAACCGGCGCCACTTCGACCTGCGCTGCAGCCAGGAGCTCGACCGTGCCCAGCGCTTCAACGAGGAGTTCGGCGTGGTGATGCTCGACATCGACGACTTCAAGCCGATCAACGACACCCACGGCCACCAGGTCGGCGACGGCATCCTGGTGGAGCTGACCCAGCGGTTGGTCGAGGCCACCCGCGAGGTCGACGTCGTCGCCCGGTACGGCGGTGAGGAGTTCGCCTTGGTCCTGCCCCGCTCCGACCTCGCCGGGGCCCTCCGGGTGGCCGAGCGGGTCCGGGGGGCGATCGCCGACGAGCCGTTCACCACCGACGTTGGCGACCTGCGGGTGACCGTCTCGGTCGGCGTGGCGCTCCGCCCCGCCGACGGTGCCAGCGTGTCCGCGCTCGTCGGTGCGGCCGACGCCGCGATGTACCGGGCCAAGGCGCTCGGCAAGAACCGGGTCTGCCATGCTCCCGACGACATCGATCCGTCGAGAGCGAGCCCATGACCGTCCGCAAAGCCGTCATCCCCGCCGCCGGCCTCGGCACGCGCTTCCTCCCGGCCACCAAGGCGACCCCGAAGGAGATGCTGGCCATCGTCGACAAGCCGGCGATCCAGTACGTGGTCGAGGAGGCGGTGGCAGCCGGGATCACCGACATCTGCATCGTGACCGGCCGCACCAAGAAGCCGATCGAGGACCACTTCGACGTGTTCCCCGAGCTCGAGGCCGAGCTGGCCGAGGGCGGCAAGGAGGAGGCGCTGGCCGAGGTGCGGGCCATCAACGACCTGGCGTCGTTCGCCTACGTGCGCCAGGGTCGGCCGCTGGGCCTCGGTCACGCCGTGGCGGTGGCCCGCCACCACGTGGGCGACGAGCCCTTCGCCGTCCTCCTGCCCGACGACCTGATGGTCGACGGCGGGCGGCTCCTGCAGGGCATGATCGCCGCCCACGACGAGCACGCCGCGGCGGTCATCGCCCTCAAGGCGGTCCCCATGACGGAGATCTCGTCCTACGGCTGCCCCCGGGTGGAGCCTGTGGCGGGCCGCGACGAGCTCGTCGCCATCCGCCAGATCGTGGAGAAGCCCGCCCCCGCCGACGCCCCCTCCGACCTGGCGGCCACCGGCCGCTACGTGTTCCCGCCGGCGATCTTCGACGCCCTCGACCGGGTCACCCCGGGCAAGGGGGGCGAGATCCAGCTCACCGACGCCATCGACCTCCTCCTCGCCGAGCAGGACGTGCTCGGCTACATCTTCAGCGAGGGCCGCCACGACATCGGGAACAAGCCAGACTTCCTCCGGACCACCGTCGCCCTCGGCGCGGCCCACCCCGACCTCGGCGCCGACTTCCGGGCCTACCTCGCCGACTTCGTCCGCGACATGGAGACGCCATGAGCACCCCGAGCTCCGGGGGCCTGACCCCCCTCCACGAGGCGCAGGCACTGGTGCTCCGCTCGTGCCACGCCTTCCACCCCCGGACGGTGCCCCTCGGCCAGGCGGTCGGCAGCGTGACCTCGGCTCCGGTGACGGCCCAGGAGCACGTCCCGCCCTTCGACAACTCGGCGATGGACGGCTTCGCCGTGCAAGCCGCCGACACCGAAGCGGCCCCCGTGGCGCTCCGGGTGGTGGGCACGCTCGCCGCCGGCGCTGCCCCCGACGTCGAGGTCGGGCCCGGTGAGGCGGTGCGGATCATGACCGGGGCGCCCATGCCGCCGGGCGCCGACGCCGTGGTCATGGTGGAGTGCACCTCACCGGGTGAGGGCGACACGGTGGTCGTCGAGGAGGCCGTGGCGGCCGGGCAGTCGGTTCGCCGTGCGGGCGACGACGTGCGCCCGGGCGACGTGGTGGTGGGCGAGGGCGAGGTGGTCACGCCCGGGGTGATCGGGGTGCTGGCCAGCTTGGGGTTGGTGCGGGTCCCCACCCGCCGGGCCCCGGTCGTGGGCGTCCTCTCGACCGGCGACGAGCTCGTCGACGGCGGCGGCGTGCTCGGGCCGGGCCAGATCCGCGACTCGAACCGCCCGATGCTCGTCGCCCTCGCCGGGGAGGCGGGGTGCGAGGTGATCGACTTCGGCACCGTCGCCGACGACCTCGACGCGATCACCGGCGTGATCCGGGAGGCCACGTCGGCCTGTGACGTCCTCGTCACCAGCGGCGGGGTCAGCGTGGGCGACTTCGACCTGATCCGAGAGGTCCTCGACCGGCTCGGGGAGATGGTGTGGATGCAGGTCGCCATCAAGCCGGCGAAGCCGTTCGCCTTCGGCCTCGTGCAGGGCACGCCGGTGTTCGGGCTCCCGGGCAACCCCGTGTCCTCGATGGTCTCCTTCGAGCTGTTCGCCCGCCCGGCCCTGCGCCGGATGATCGGCCACCCCGACGACCGCCTCCACCGGCCCCGGGTCCGGGCCTTCGCCGAGCACGACATCCTCCGCAGGCCGGACGGGAAGGTGCACTTCGTGCGCCTGGTCGCCACCGTGGGCGCCGACGGGCGTCACCACGTGCGCTCCGCCGGTGGCCAGGGCTCGCACCAGCTCTCGGCCCTCGCTGCCGCCAACGCCCTCGGGGTCCTGCCCGACGGGACGGGGGTGGTGGCCGGCGGCGAGCTCGACGTGGTCCTCCTGTCGGAAGAGGTGGCCGGCCCGTAGGCTCGGACGGGCCATGCCGGCTCCCCTCGTCGACTCCTACGGGCGCGCCCACCGCGACCTGCGCATCTCGGTCACCGACCGGTGCAACTTCCGCTGCACCTACTGCATGCCGGAGGAGGGGATGGACTGGGTGCCCCGCCAGGACATCCTCACGTTCGAGGAGATCGAGCGTGTGGCCCGGCTCTGCGTCGAGCGGTTCGGCTTCGACAGCATCCGCCTCACCGGCGGCGAGCCAACGGTGCGGGCCCACCTGCCGCTCCTGGTCGAGAAGCTCGCCGCCCTCGACGTCGACCTGTCCATGACCACCAACGGCTCCACGCTCGCCGTCCAGGCCGCCGACCTGCGCGGCGCGGGCCTGCGGCGGGTGAACATCTCCATCGACTCCCTGCGTCGGGACCGCTTCTTCGCCCTCACCCGGCGCGACGAGCTCGACCGGGTGCTGCACGGCATCGACGCCGCCCTCGAGGTCGGCTTCGACCCGGTCAAGCTCAACGTGGTGGCCATGGTCGGCGTCAACGACGACGAGGTCCTGGCCATGGCCGAGCTCGGCCGGGAGCGGGGGGTCGAGGTGCGCTTCATCGAGTACATGCCCCTCGACGCCGACCACGGCTGGGAGCGGGCCAAGGTCGTGCCCGGCGAGGCGATCATCGCCGCCATCGCCGAGGTGCACCCCCTGCGTCCCCTGGCGCGCGGCTCCGACCCGGCGGAGGTCTTCGAGTACCTCGACGGCCGGGGTCGGGTGGGGGCCATCCCGTCGGTGACGGCGCCGTTCTGCGACCGCTGCGACCGCATCCGCCTCACCGCCGAGGGCGCCCTGCGGGCGTGCCTGTTCTCCATGGAGGACACCGACCTGCGAGGGCCCATGCGTGCCGGCGCCACCGACGACGAGCTGGCCGCGGTCGTCAGCGGGGTCGTTGCCGGCAAGTGGGCCGGCCACGGCATCGGCACCACCACCTTCGTCCAACCCCCGAGGTCGATGAGTCAGATCGGCGGCTGATTAGACTCTCCCGGCATGTCGATGTCGGACCGCGGCCTCACCCACCTCGACCCGCTGGGGCGGGCCCGCATGGTCGACGTGGCGCCCAAGGAGGCCACCCACCGCCGGGCCATCGCCCGCGGCAAGGTGTTCATGGAGCCGGAGACGACGGCCCTGGTGGCCCACGGGGCGGTGAGCAAGGGCGACGTGCTCTCGGTGGCCCGGGTGGCCGGCATCCAGGCGGCCAAACGGACCCCCGACCTCATCCCCCTCTGCCACCCGCTGCTGGTGAGCTCGGTCTTCGTGAACTTCACCATCGACGACACCTGGATCGAGGTCGAGGCGCAGGTCGAGACCATCGACCGCACGGGCGTCGAGATGGAGGCGCTCATGGCCTGTTCGGTGGCCGCCCTCACCATCTACGACATGTGCAAGTCGGCCGACCGCTCGATGAGCATCGGTGAGGTCACCCTGTGGGAGAAGACGGGCGGACGCTCGGGCACCTACCGTCGTCCGGCCGAGCCCGAACCCGACGTTTCCTGAGTTCGGGGGCCCCGGAGCCGACCGGACGGCATGCCCCCGGGTTGTGGTTGGCAACCGTTCGTAGTAGAACCGTAACGTTCTCGTCGCACACCGGCGTCGTTGATCCGGGCCCCGGTCGGGGCCGCTGACCATCCACCGGCGCCGCCCTGCGGCCCGGTACGGTCCCGAGCACAGGAAGCAGAGGGCGGAGCGTGTCGCTAGTGGTCCTGCTGGTACTTGCCATGGTCTGGGCGGTGTTCCTCGTCCCGCAGCTGCTGCGGGCTCGCGCCGAGCGCGGCCCCGCCGACTCGATCGGCGCCTTCCGAAACCAGCTCTCGGTGCTCGAGCGCACCACCCCGCCGGTGGCCGGCAACGTCACCCGCCTGCGCCCGGTGGCCACCCACGTCAGCACCCAGCACCAAGCGTCCTTCGCTCCCCGCCCCCGCGCCACCTACGGGCCCTCGCCCCGGGCGATGGTCCGCAAGCGCCGCAAGGACATCCTCAGCGGCCTCCTCGCCGCCATGGGCGGGTCGCTCGTGTTGGGCATGATCCCCGGCCTGCGGGTGATGCTCGCGCTGCACCTGGTCCTCGACCTGCTCTTCGTCGGCTACATCGTCATGCTCGTCCAGGTCCGCAACATGGCGGCCGAGCGTGACATGAAGGTGCGCTTCCTCCCCGGCCCGGCTTCGGTGGAGCCCGCCATGCTGCTCCGCCGCTCCGCCTCGAACTAGCCGCACCGCCTCCGAAGCAGGCGCCTCGGGGCGCCCGGCTATCGTGGCCCCGCCCCCCGGGGGTGTAGCTCAGTTGGCAGAGCGCTACGTTCGCAACGTAGAAGTCGGCGGTTCGATTCCGCTCACCTCCACCCACACCGGCACCAACTCCGCGGATCAGCGCTCCTGGTTGTAGAGGCGTATCGTCATCGGGGCGAAGACCGCAAGCAGGCCGGCGGCCGACCACGGCAGGACCAACAGGGCTCCGGCGCGGGCAGGCGACGGACGAGGCGGCGTCGAAGTATCTGGTGTGAACTCCATGGCGGCTTGGCACCGGCTCCTCTCCGTGCTCTCGGTCCTCTTGCTCGGGGCCACGCTGGCCGCCGCCCCTGCCGCCCTCGGCTCGTCGTCGCCCGATCACCCGACCCCGCAGTGGGCTCCGGCGGATGAGGCGTCGGTCCACCCTGGCGTGGTGACCGACACCGAGGGTCGCTGCACCTCCAACTTCGTCTTCTACGACACGAGCGACATCTACATCGGCCAGTCCGCCCACTGCGCGTCGACCAGCGAGAGCACCGAGACCAACGGCTGCGTCGCCAGCACCGCCCCGGTGGGATCCCAGGTCGACATCGAGGGGGCCACCCAGCCCGGGACGATGGTCTACAACTCGTGGGTCACCATGCAGGCGGCCGGCGAGCAGTCGTCCAATGCGTGCCGGTACAACGACTTCGCCCTTGTGCGGATCGACCCCGCCGACCACGGGCGCGTGAACCCCACCGTGCCGGTGTGGGGTGGCCCGACCGGGATCGCCACGTCCACCGCCCAGGGCGACGAGGTCTACAGCTACGGCAGCTCGCCGCTGCGGCTCGGCATCCGGACGCTGAGCCCCAAGGAGGGCATCAGTCTCGGCCAAGCGGGTGGCGGGTGGACCCACAAGGTGTACACCGCCACGCCCGGCATCCCGGGGGACTCGGGGAGCGCCTTCATCGACGCCCACGGCCGTGGCTTCGGTGTGCTGTCGACGATCGAGATCGCCCCCACCGTCGGGAGCAACGGGGTGAGCGACCTCAGCCGCATGCTCGCCTACATGGAGCGTCACACCGGCCTGTGGGTCACCCTGGCGCTCGGCGACGGGCACGGCCCGGAGGTGTCCGGCGGCTCGGCCGACGACCGCATCGCCCGCGCCTGCCCCGACGGCGAGGTGCCGCCGGGGGGCTACCACGACACCGGGGGCAACCCGCACGAGGCTGCCATCGACTGCATCACGTGGTGGGGCATCACGTCGGGGGTCGCCCCTGGCCGCTACGAGCCCGGTGGGGAGGTCCGGCGCGACCAGATGGCGTCGTTCGTGGCCCGGACCCTCGAGGCCGTGGGTGTGGCGCTGCCCCCGCCCAGCGATCAGGGCTTCAGCGACATCCGCGGCAACGCCCACGAGGACCGCATCAACCAGCTGGCCGCCATCGGGGTGGTCCGGGGCACCAGCGACACGACCTACTCGCCGGCGGCGACGGTCCGGCGCGACCAGATGGCGTCGTTCATCGTCCGGTCGGTGGAGCACGCCACCGGCGAGCCCATGGCCTCCTCGGGCAGCCACTTCGCCGACACCAGGGGCAACACCCACGAGGAGGCCATCGACAAGGTTGCCGAGGCGCGGATCGCTGCCGGCACCACCGCCACCACCTACAGCCCCTCGCTCCCGGCGCGCCGCGACCAGATGGCGAGCTTCCTCGCCCGGACGCTGGACCTCTTCGTCCACCGTGGCGACGTCGAGCCGCCGAGCGGCTGACGATCGCCGCGCCGCCCCGGCCGGACGGGCCGAGCAGGCGTTAGGTTCACCACATGGACGTCTTCGAAGCCATCCGGACCACCCGCGCCATGCGCCGCCTCGACCACGACCGGCCGGTCGCCGAGGACGATCTCTGGACGATCCTCGAGGCCGCCTCCAAGGCGGCCACCGGCGGCAACTCGCAGCCCGTGCGGTGGATCGTCGTCACCGACGCCGACAAGCGGCGCCGGCTCGGCGACATCTACCGGGAGTGCTGGGCGCCGGTGCGCGAGCTCTACGCCCAGCGAAACACCGGCCCCGACGCCGACCCGTCCCTCACCCGGGTGCTGAGCTCGGCCGACCACCTCGGCGAGCACATGGGCGACGCACCGGTGATCATCATCCCCGCCAGCCGCGCCGGTGACCCCGCCTCGGTGTACCCGGGGGTGCAGAACCTGTTCCTGGCCGCGCGCGCTCTCGGCCTCGGCACCACGTTGACCACCGTGCACAAGGCGCGGGAGGACGAGGTGCGGGCGGTGCTCGGCCTGCCCGACGACGTCCAGACGTGGGCGATGATCCCCGTCGGGTACCCGACCGGGCGCTGGGGCGAGGCCGCCCGCCGGCCCATCGAGGAGATCACCTACTGGGACGGGTGGAAGGAGACGCGGCCCCGCGGGTGAGCCGGTTCAGGCCGGGGTCACCAGGTTGGAGAGCCGGTCGACGAGGCAGCTGAGGTCGGTGGCCTTGTCGAAGATGCCGAGCGCCTGCGACAGGATGGCGTCCGGGACGTCGACCGGCTCCAGGGCGGTGAGGAGCACGACCTTCGCCCCGGGCGCCGCCCGGTGCAGGAGCGGCAGTGCTTCCATGCCCCCCATCCCGGGCATGGCCAGGTCCAGGAGGATGAGGTCGGGTTGGTGGTGACGGGCCAGCTTGACGGCATGCTCGCCGTCCCCAGCCTCGGCCACCACCCGGAAGTGGCCGTCCATCTCGAGGGCGATGCGGATGGCCGCCCGGACCCCCCCACGGTCGTCGACGAGGAGCACTCCCTGGGTCTGCTGCTGCGGCGGCACCGTGGGGCTCTGGACGTTCTCCACCATCGTCAGCCACTGCTCGACGTGGGCCACGTCGGTGGGGCGCCGCCAGTTGTAGCCCTGGGCCAGGTCGCAGCCGAGCTCGCCGAGCACTTCGAGCTGCTCGACGGTCTCGACGCCCTCAGCCACCGCGGCGAGCCCGAGGGCGTGAGCGAGGCTGATGACGTTGGCCACGATGGCGGAGTCCTCGGTGTCGTGGCCGAGCCCGGCGACGAACGACCGGTCGACCTTCAACAGGTCGACGGGGAAGCGTCGCAGGTAGCTGAGCGAGGAGTACCCGGTGCCGAAGTCGTCGATGGCGAGGCAGAGACCGAGGGTCTTCAGCTCCTGCAGCTTCTCGATGGCCGCCTCGGTGTCGTCGACGGTGGCGCTCTCGGTGATCTCCAGCACCACCCGCCCCGGGTCGATGCCGGTCTCGGCGAGGATGGCGGCGACCTGGCTGACGAGGTGCGGCTGCTGCAGCTGGCGGGCCGAGAGGTTCACCGCCATCGATGCCTTCGACTCCGGGAAGGTCTGCTGCCAGGCCACCGACTGCTGGCACGCCGTGCGCAGCACCCACGCGCCGATGTCGACGATGAGGCCCGACGACTCGGCCAGGTCGATGAAGGCGTCGGGGGCGAGCAGGCCCCGCACCGGGTGCTGCCACCGGAGGAGTGCCTCGAACCCGGTGACCTGGCCACCGGCGACGTCGATGACCGGCTGGTAGTGGATGACGAGCTCGTCGCGGGCGAGTGCCCACTCGAGGTCGGAACGCAGGCCCGATCGCTCCAGGGCGTGGGCTCGCATGGTGGGTTCGAAGATCTCGTATCGGCCCTTCCCTCGCGCCTTGGCGACGTACATGGCGGCGTCGGCGTTGGTGACCAGATCGTCGGCGGTGCTGTCGGCCACGGCAATGGCCACTCCGAGGCTCGCCCGCGCCGCACGCATGTGGCCGCGCAGCTCGAACGGTGCTGCCAGGGCCTCCATGATCCGCAGGGCCACCTGCTCGGCATCGCCCTGACCGGTGGATCTGAGCAAGACGGCGAACTCGTCACCGCCGAAGCGGGCCACGGTGTCGCCCGGGCGGACGCACGACGACAGGCGCTCGCCCACCCCGCGGAGCAGGAGATCGCCGGCGACATGGCCGAGCGTGTCGTTGATCGACTTGAAGTCGTCGAGGTCCAGGAACAGCACGGCGACGCCGCTCGGGTCGCGGTTGCGCCGAGCGAGCGCCTGGTCGACGCGCTCGGTGAACAGGGAGCGGTTGGCGAGCCCGGTGAGGCTGTCGTGCCAAGCGCGCTGTCGCAGCTCGCCCTCGAGCTCCACCCGGTCGCTGATGTCGCGCGTGTTCAGCACCACCCCACGGACGCTCGGGTCCGCGAGCAGGTTGTTCATCGAGGTCTCGACGTGACGCCACGAGCCGTCCCGGTGACGGAGGCGGCACTCGACCACCGCCGAGCCGTTCTCCAGGCTCGGGGCAGCGGATAGGAACTCCTGCAGAGGGCTGAGGTCGTCGGGGTGCACCCACCCGGCCAGGGGTTGGCCGACCAGCTCGACCGGCTCGAACCCGAGAACTCGCTGCAGGGACGAGCTCTGGTAGGTGATCCGTCCCACGCGGTCCACGATCGTGATGACGTCGGTCGAGTTCTGCGCCAGCGAGCGGAAGCGGGCCTCGCTGCCGGCGACGTGCTCCAGGGTGGCGCCGGCGAGGGCGGCGATGAACTCGGCGAGCCGGACGGCGACGTCGTCGAAGAGCCCGCCGATGAGGCGATGGGTCACGTAGAAGCAGGCGACGACCTCGCCCTCGCACCGGATGGGCGCGCAGAGGGCCGACCGGAGGCCGGCCAGGATCAGGCTCTCGCTCGAGTCCTCGATGTCGAGGTCGTCGACCACCACCGGTGCACCCGTCTCGATGGCGCGGGTGATCAGGCTCCGCGACAGCTCGTCGACCTGCTCCCCGGAGGCGGTGGTCAACATCTCACCGAGGTCCCCCTCGAGCTCGATGACGTGGCAGCGCTCGCCCCGCAGGAGGGTGAGGGCCGCATCGCGGACGGCGGCGTTGAGGACGGCAGGGGAGGGGGCCGCGGCGATGGCCCGGCCCGCGTCGAGGAGGGAGCTGAAGCGGTCGGCGAGCGACAGCTCCGGGGCCTCGAGGTCGAGGTCGGCTCCGCCGGCAAGCTCCTGTCGGAACGACGCGAGCTCGGCCTCGGCCGACATCCGGGCTTCGGCGTCGCCCGTGGTGCGGGCCAGGGCGGCGCGGGTGAGGGCTGCCTCGTAGGTGGCTCCCTGGCGCTCGGCGATCGCCAGGGAGCGGGTGAGGGCCCGACGGGCGCGCCGGCGGTGCCCGCTCAGCGCGGCCAGGAGGCCGACCTCCCGGAGGGCGTGGGGAGCGTTGTTGCGGTAGGCCCGCGCCAGGCGGGCGGCCCGGCGGGCAACGCGGCGGGCGTGACGGAGCTGCCCGGCGGCGCCGGTGCCCGATGCGCACGGGTCGACCTGCTCGGCCTTCACCCGGAGGGCGGTCGCCGACCAGGGCAGGACGGGTGCCACGTACTCCTGGCGGAGGCCGGCGGCGCGGTAGGTCGCCTCGGCCCGCTGGAATGAGGTGATGGCCTCGTCGGTGCGCCCGGCGTGCAGCAGTCGCACGCCCTCGGCGACGTGGAGCTCGGTCGTGGTGTGCGCGTCGCCGTTGTCGCGCTCGAGCTCAGCGGCCACCAGCTCGGCCGGGACGCGGCCCTCGGAGGCCTTGGCCCACACCGCCAGGGCAATGCCGGCAGCGGCGTCGTCGCCGATCGACCGGGCGTCCCGGTGGAGCTCCCGGGCGATGGCCACGGCCCGGTCGAGGTGACCGAGGCGGTAGTGGGAGTAGGCGAGGTGCCAGGTGGCGGTGTTCTCCTCCCACCGGTCGCCGGTGCGGCTCAGCAGCCTGCGCGCCTCGGTTGTCGTCTCGATGCACTCCTCGAACCTCGACGCGGCGTAGAGGACGACCGCGGCGAAGCCCAGCGACTGCCCCTGGCCCCAGGTGTCGCCCAGGTCCTGCCGGATCACCAGCGACCGCTGGGCGTAGGCGAGGCCGCGCCCGTACCACGGTGCCATCGTGGTGACCGGGGCGTGCTCCGACCACGCCTGGGCAAGCTCCGGAGAGGGTCGCCGGCGCTCGGCCAGGTTCATCTCCCGCAGGTGGGACCAGGCGCAGGGCACCGTGCCGGCGTGGAACCAGTAGGCGTACGCCAGGCGACTGAGGATCCGCAGGGCCAGGCGCTCCTCGGGTGTCGACTCTTGTCGCCGGGCCCCACGTGCGGTGCGCGGGTCCAGCGAGTGGACCACCTGGACGAGCGCCTCCCAGAGGATCGCCACCATGAGGGCGGCCGTGGAGCGCGGGACCCACCTGCCGAGCTGTCGCAGGGCCGCCTCGTGGGCCCGGCAGGCCTCCTCCGGCCGGCCCGACTTGAAGGCCACGTCGCCGAGCTGGACCTCGATGGCGGCCCGGTGCAGGGGATCGGTTCGGAGGGCCAGCGCCCGGCCGAGCTCCTCCTCGGCCTCCTCGTAGCGGCCCTGGAGGCTGAGGACCTCACCGATCCCCTCGGTGATCCGGGCCCGCGTGTCGTCGCTGGTCGCCGGATCAGCCTCGGCTGCCCGCTCCGCGATCCGGTAGTGGTCGGTGGCGATCTCGAGGGCGTAGCGGGAGCGGGCCACCGCGGCCGACTCGAGGGCGTAGGGCAGCGCCTGCTCGTGCTGGCCCGCAGCGTCGAAGTGGTAGGCGAGCTCGAAGGTCCGGGTCGGGTCGCGGGACTCGATGGTGGCGGCGGCCCCCCGGTGGAGGGCAGTGCGCTCGTCGTCGGCGAGGCGCTCGAGGAGGGCCTCCCGCAGCTTGTCGTGGGTGAAGGCCACCCGGTCGGCCTGTTCGTCGACCCAGACGATCCGGCGTCGCCGCGCCTCCTCGAGGCAGGCGACCACCTGTGCGTCCTCGATGCCGCTGAGCTCGACGGCCATGTCGAGGTCGACGACCTTGCCCAGGACGGCCGCGACCGAGAGCATGGCCAGGGTCGGTTGGGTCAGCAGCTCGAGCCGCTGGACGAGGAACAGCGCGGCGCGGCGCGACATCTGGACCTCGGCCATGGGGGCGGCATCGACGGTCCAGCCGTCGGGTTCGCCAACGAGGGCCCCGCACTCGACCATGCCCCGCAGGACCGCCGCCGCCATGAACGGGCTGCCGTCGGCGAGGCGAGTGATGGTCGACAGCGCCTCGTCGGGCAGCGGTCCGGCCATCGACTCGCACAGGCGGGCGATGTCGGCAGGCTCGAATGGGCGGAGCTTCAGGTGGACCCGGGACTGCGTGGCGCGCAGGCGGTGGCCGGCCCCGACCTCCTCGCTGCGGAAGGCGGCCACGACGAGGGTGTGCACCTCCCCGTCCTGCACCGAAGACCACGCCTGCCAGGCGTCGATGAGTCGCAGGGTGAGCCCGTCGGCCCACTGGCAGTCGTCGAGCAGCACGAGGGCGGGTCGTTGGGGGGAGCCCAGGCCCGCCAGCAGGGCGACGAGGGCTTCGAGGCTGCGGGCCTCGCCGAACATCTCGGGGCCGGTCTCCTCGCTGGCACCAGCGGATGGGCGGTCCGGGTGGATGGCGCGCAGGACGGGCAGGGCGTCGACGAGGGCGTCGGTCCGCTCGCCGAGGAGCTCCCACAGCTCGGCTGCGACCTCCGGACGCCGACCGGCCTCGTCGACCACTGCCTCCGCCAGTCCCTCGAGGAGCTGGAAGGGTCGGGGGGCGGCCTGGTCGGTGCCCTGGCCGCGCAGGATCCAGCTGCCTCCACGGCGTTCCTGCAGCGCTAGCTCGTCGAGCAGGCGCGTCTTGCCGCCTCCCGACTCGGCCTCCACCAGGACCAGCCCGCCGTGGCCGCTGGTGGTCATCGCCCCCAGCTCTGCGAGGCGCGACAGGTCGTGCTCGCGTCCCACGAAGGCCGGCTCGGTCAGCACGGTCCGACGGTCGTGGAGGCCGACGGTGAGGGCGGGGTCGGCATCGCCGCGCCGCATCGCCTCGTCCAGTGCATGCAGATCGGCGCTGACCGAAGTCGCGGACTGGTAACGGTCGTTGGGGTTCTTGCGCAGCAGGCGGGAGACGATCGCCTCGAGGGCGCGGGGGATGTCGACGTCCTGCGTGCGCAGCGGTGGCGGGTCGATGTTGAGGTGCTGGCGGAGCACCTCGCCCACCGTCGTGCCGGTGAAGGGCGGGCTGCCGGTGAGGCTCTCGAACATGACGATGCCGAGGCTGTAGAGGTCGGCCGGCTCCTCCACGGCGACGTCGATCAGGCCGGCGGCCTCCGGGGCGAGGTAGCGGGCGGTGCCGACCGGCTCGTCGCGGACCGCCGGGTCGAGCCTGGCGGAGCGCGACAGCCCGAAGTCGATGAGGACGACCTCGAGCGAGGGCCCCGTGTCGTCGATCACGATGTTGGCCGGCTTGAGGTCGCGGTGGAGGACCTGGTGGGCGTGGGCGACCTCGAGGGTCGCGAGGACCTGGATGGCGACCTCGATCGCCATCGCCGGCGTGAGGGCGCCGTCCCGATCGAGGAGGTGGCGGAGCGTGGCACCTTCGTGGAAGGGCTGAACCAGGTAGAGGAGGTCGCCGTCGTGGCCGGCGGCGACGAGCAGTCGGCGTCCACCCTGGAGCTGGCGCAGGACGTCGGCCTCGTGCTCGAACCGCAGCCGGGCAGTGGCGGAGACCGCGCTCCTGACGACGGTCTTGACCACCACGATGGCGCCACCCTCGACCAGGTCCTCGCCGAGCCAGGTGTCAACCCCGAGCCCGCGCTTCATGAGGCGCCGACACAGGAACCGGTCTCCGACGACCGTCCCTTCCGTGGCGGCTGCCACCATCTCGTTGCCTCCATCCGGCCGCGGCGCGCGGTTGGGTGGTGCCATCATGCCTTCTTCGGCGCATTCCTGCCGGACTTGACGTAGTGCGCGGCCGAAATGGACCGATGTGCACCGATGTCCGGCTGCCGGGCCGTGAGCCCGGCGACGCCGGTCGTCAGCCGACGGCGAGCTCGACGCCCGGGAAGGTGAACCGCTGGTTCTCGACCCCGGCCCGCACGACCCAAGCCTCGCCGGTGAGCCCCGAGCGGACCGCGGTGACCACGGCGTCGGCGACCTGCTCGGCGGAGATGAGGGTGAGGCCCGCCGCCTCGAGCAGCGGCTTCGACCCGGCACCGACAAGGGGCGTGTCGACGATGCCCGGGCACACCGCGTTCACGGTGACGCCGTGGGCGGCGAAGGGGGGGCCGAGGGCTCGCACGAGGCCGACCACAGCGTGCTTGGTCATGGTGTAGATCGGGTCCATCGAGAAGGCGATGAGCCCGGCCATGGAGGCCGTGGCCACGATGGCACCGCCGCCCCGCTCGACCATGGCGGCGCCGGCAGCCCGGGCGCCGAAGACGACCCCGTCGATGTTGACGCTGGTGATGCGGCGGTACTGCGCGTCGGTGAGGGACCGCAGGTCGCCCTCGCCGGTGAGCACCCCCGCGTTGAGGTGGGCGATGTCGAGGCCGCCTTCGGTGGCGACCACGTCGTCGACCAGCGCCCGCCAGGCAGCGGGATCGGTGACGTCGGTGCGGACGAAGCGCCCGCCGACCTTGGTGGCGGCCCGGCGGCCGCCATCCTCGTCGACGTCGGCGATCACCAGCGTGGCCCCCTCGGCGGCCAGTCGCTCGGCGGTGGCGAGGCCGATCCCGGAGGCGCCTCCGGAGACGAGCGCCACCCGCCCTGCCAGGTCGTCGAACCCCGAGGCCGCCATCAGCCGAGGATCCCGGCGGAGCCGTCGCGGTTGCCCGCGGCCTGATCTTGGGCGATCTTCTCGAGCCACTGCTTTGCCCCCTCGTCGCCGGAGGCGTCGACCATCTTTCGGGGCATGGCCGGGAACGAGTAGTCGGGGTCGGGCAGTGGCGAGGTCTCGAGGCCGCCGCGGGCCATGACCTGGTCGATGACGGGCTCGAGGCGCTTGGCCTTGGCGACGGCGCCTGCCTGCTCGCGCTCCTTGAACTCGGGCAGGACCTCGCGCCCGAAGAGCTCGAGCGACTCGCAGATGTCCTCGTGGCGGTTCTTGCCGGCCTGCATCACGAAGATGAGCTGGTCGACGCCGGCCTCCTCGTAGCGGAGGAGGAACTCCCGCAGCTGGTCGGGGGTCCCGGTGGCCCCTCGCAGGCCCCCGCCGCTGGTGCCCTCGGCGGCGATCTTGGCGCCGAGGCGCTCCTGCTCGACGGCGGCAGCGGTGTCGGGTGAGAACCCGCGCTCGCCGCGGCGCTCCTGGTACTCCTGCCAGACGTTGGTGACGCCAGGCTTGTGGTCGCCGAAGACGTAGAAGTGGGCGAGGGAGTAGCCGAAGAAGTTGCCGCCCTCGAGCCCGCGGGCGAGCGCCTCGTCCTCGGTGGGGGCGCACATCATCGGGGTCACGCACGCCACGTTGGCGTTGACGGCCTTGCCGATGGGCACGCCCTTCTCGGCCAGCGTGCGGTGGTAGTCGCCCACCCACTGCTCGGCCTCCTCGGGGTCGATGAAGGAGAAGGTGAGGGCGCCGATGCCCTTCTCGGCGGCCATGAGGATGGTGTCGCGGCGGGAGCACGCCACCCAGAGGGGCGGGTGGGGCTTCTGCACCGGCTTGGGCACGACGTTGCGCGGGGGCATCTGGACCCACCGCCCGTCGACACCCGTGAAGGGGGTCTCGGTCATGCACCGGAGGGTGACCTCGAGGCCCTCCTGCCACTGCTCCCGCTTGGTGACGGGGTCGATGCGGAAGCCGCCGAGCTCGGCCTCCGACGACGACTCGCCCGAGCCGAACTCGACGCGGCCGCCGGAGACGAGGTCGAGCATGGCGAGCCGCTCGGCGGTGCGGGCGGGGTGGTTGTAGCCCGGCGCCGTCTGGATGATCCCGTGGCCGAGGCGGATGTCCTTCGTGCGCTGGCTGGCGGCGGCGAGGAAGACCTCGGGTGCGCTCGAGTGCGAGTACTCCTCGAGGAAGTGGTGCTCGACCTCCCAGACCACGTCGAAGCCCAGCCGGTCGGCCAGCTCGATCTGCTCGAGGGCGTCCTGGATCAGCGTCAGCTCGGACCCGTCGTCCCAGGGCCGGGGCAGCTGGTGCTCGTAGAAGATGCCGAACTTCACCGAGCCACCGCCTCGTCGCCGAGAGCGTGGAAGCCTTCGAGGATGCTGGCGTCGTCGCGCGTGCCGCACCAGTGCTCGACCTCGCCGAGGACCGCGGCCTGGCTCTGGCGCTTGCCCTCGCCGAGCGACTGGTCGAGGCCCTTGTCCCACAGCCGTCCGATCATGTCGGTCCCCGCGTAGCGCTTGCCCGACTCGCCGATCCAGGTGCGGTCCCGCATCTCGGTGAGGGCGGTCTTGAGGTACCCCACGTGGGGCGTCTCGTCGGCCCGGATGTAGGAGACGAGGCGGGCGGCCTCGCCGTCGCCGGCGACGAGGTCGGGGTCGGAGAGCCAGGCCTCGGCCCAGGCGAAGGTGTGGAACGCCTGCACCTCGATCAACAGCACCCGCACCATGAGCGAGGCGATGAGCTCGACGTTGTGGTCGATGTCGACGGGGAGGACCCGGTCGGCGATGCTTCCCCCGCCGCCGGAACCGGGCTGGCCGAAGCCCATGCGGGCCAGCATCGCCTCGATGTCGACCTTGGACTCGGGCGACTCGAAGGCGATGTCACGGGCGGCGAACCACATGTCCTTGTGGCCGGCCTCCTCCTCCCAGCCGGCCTCGTCGCGGCCGTGGGCCTCGAAGAGGCCCTTGCCCAGGTGGTCGAGGGCCGTGCCCTCGATGCTCTCGTCGAAGTGGCGCTGCATGTCGCCGGGCTGGAGGAACCGGATGTTGGCCCCGAAGCCCTCGACGGTGCCGATGCGGGTGAGCGTGCCGATCAGGGGCTCGGGGACACCGCTGGTGACCAGGTGGCGGGCCTGAGCCAGGTTGGGGAAGTGCTCGGGCCAGGTCTCGAGCGGGACGTACAGGATCTCGGTGCCGAAGTCCTCGACGTGCTTGGCCTGCCACGCCTCGATGGCGGGGGTGCGGTGGGCGGTGCGGGGCGACACGTAGGTGCCGTCCTCGTCGAAGCCACCGTGGCAGCGGACGCCGCCGGCGAGCAGCGGCTCGACCACGCGGTGGTCGCTGAGGATCTCGGCCTCGGTGAAGGTGGTCTGGAGCGTGGTCATGGGTCCCTTGGGGTGGTCCTGCGTGCGGGTCCAAGTGTATACTCGTGGGTATACACCGCACAAGAGACGAGGTCGCCGTGCCACCAACCAGCACGAGCTCGAGCGCGACTGCAGGTGTGGCGCTGCCCCGCCGCCAGCTCCTGACCCGGGAGCAGCGCCAGGCCACCATCCTCCGGGGGGCGGCTGCCGCCTTCGCCCGCACCGGCTTCGCGGCCACCTCGATGGAGGACGTCGCCACGGCGTCGGGGATCACCAAGCTGATCGTCTACCGGCACTTCGCCTCCAAGGAGGAGCTCTACCGTGCCGTGCTCGAGTCCGTGTCGAGCCGGCTCGCCGAGGAGTTCCTCGTCGGCCTGGAGGGCCCGGGCCCCCGCGGTGGCATCGGGGCCCGGACGCTGCTGACCGTGGCCCGAGAGGAGCCCAACGGCTTCGTCCTCCTCTGGCGCCACGCCGCCCGCGAGGCGCCATTCGCCGACTATGCCCAGGAGCACCGCCAGCGGGCGGTGGGGGCGGCGCGGCTCCTCCTCGGCGACCGCCTCGACGACGAGGTGCTGTCGCGGTGGGCTGCCGACGCCATCGTCGACTGGCTCGTCGAGGCGGTCCTGGGGTGGCTGGCCGTCGGGGACCCCGAGCGCGACGAGGAGCTGCTCGACCTGGCCCACCGGACCGTGGTGGCCATGGTCACCACCTGGGCGTCGCGCTGACGGACGCAGGCCATCGAGGTCGGTACGGTCGGGGGTCGACCGCACGGGCGGGACCGTCGTGGAGGGAGAGCGGATGACCGCTGGCAGCGTCTGGGCGTCGGGGCGGGTGGAGGCGATCCTCGCCGGTCTCAGCATCGACGAGAAGGCCAGCCTCACGGTGGGCTCCGGGGCTTGGCACACCATCCCCCTTCCGGCGGCCGGGGTGGGCCGGGTGAAGGTCACCGATGGCCCGACTGGTGCCCGCGGCGACGGCCGCAGCGGGGCCTCCGCCATCTGCTTTCCCGTGGGGGTCTCGCTCGGCGCCAGCTGGAGCACCGACCTCCTGGCGCAGGTCGGGGCCGCCCTCGCCGAAGAGGCTCGCACCAAGGGGGCTCACGTCTTGCTGGGTCCGACGGTCAACATGCAGCGCACCCCGATCGGCGGGCGCAACTTCGAGTGCTACGCCGAGGACCCGCTGCTCACGGCACGCCTCGCGGTTGCTTTCGTCCAGGGCCTCCAGGGCGCCGGCATCGGCGCGTCGATCAAGCACTTCGTCGGCAACGACACCGAGCTCGACCGTCACGAGGTGAGCGTCGAGATCGACGAGCGGACCCTGCGAGAGGTGTCGTTGCTCCCCTTCGAGCGGGCGGTGGCCGAGGCCGACCCCTGGACGGTGATGGCGGCGTACAACCGGGTCAACGGTGAGACCGCGACCGCGAGTCGGCGCCTCCTCACCGGGATCCTCAAGGAGGAGTGGGGCTGGCCGGGCATGGTCGTCTCCGACTGGGGCGCGGTGAAGGACACCGTGTCCACCGCCCTGGCCGGTTGCGATCTGGAGATGCCCGGCCCCGTGGGTTGGCTCGGTCCCCGGCTCGCCGACGCCGTTCGGGCTGGTGACGTGCCCGAGGAGGTGCTCGACGACCTGGCGCGCCGTGTGCTCCACCTGGCCGAGCGGGCCGGCCGCCTCGACGACGCCGGGGAGCCGCCCGAGCGGGCCGACGACGATCCGGGTCGCCGGGCGCTGGCCCGCCGGGCCGCGATCGAGGGAACCGTGCTGCTTCGCAACGATGGCGTCCTCCCCTTCGACCGCGACCGCCTCGAACGGGTGGCGCTCATCGGCCCCAACGTCTCGTCGTTCATGGTGCAGGGCGGCGGCAGCAGCCAGGTCCTGCCCCACGGCGACATCGTCGGCCCGCTCGACGCCCTGCGGGCGTCGCTCGGCGACGGGGTCGAGGTCATCCACGAGCCCGGCTGCACCAACCACAAGTTCGCCCACTCCGTCCCCCCGGAACAGTGGCGCGGTGGCGTGGCCACCGACCGCCCCTCGGCGTCGAGCCTGGTCGTAGCGGCTCGGCTCGAGGACGCTCCGGTGGCGGTCGAGCTCTACGACGGCCTCGAGCTCGACGGCGACCCGGCCCGCACGTGGCAAGCCGACGGGATCACCACGACGTTCTTCGGGCGGGTGCGTGGCCTGGCCGACCAGTCGTCGTTCTCGGGGCGCTTCACCGCCACCTACCTGCCGGTGGCGACGGGGGTGCACTCCTTCGGGCTGTCGGCGGTCGGGCGCAGCCGGCTCTTCGTCGACGGTGTCGAGGTGATCGACTCGTGGACCGACCCGCAGCCGGGCGACACGTTCTACGCCAACGGCTCCGCCGAGCTCCGCGCCGGCGTCGAGCTGGAGGAGGGAGTGCCGGTGGAGGTGGTGGCCGAGCTGGCCACCGATCCGGCGTCGACGGTCCAGGGCATCCGCGTCGGCATCGACCCGCCCGAGCCGGCCGACCTGCTGGACCGGGCGGTGGCGGCGGCGGCCGACGCCGACGTGGTCGTCGTGGTCGTCGGGACCACGGGGGAGTGGGAGACGGAGGGCAACGACCGCGACGACATCGCCCTGCCCGGTCGGCAGGCCGAGCTGGTCGAGGCGGTGGCGGCCGTCAACGACCGCACCGTCGTGGTGGTCAACGCCGGCAGCCCGGTCGACATGGACTGGGTCGAGGGGGTGGGTGCCGCGCTGCAGGTCTGGTTCGGCGGCCAGGAGATGGGCCCAGCACTGGCGGACATGCTCCTCGGCCACGCCGAGCCCGGCGGGCGCCTTCCGCACACGATCCCGGCCCGTCTGGCGGACCACCCGGCGGCGTCGTCCTACCCCGGCAGCGGCGGCCGGCTCGTGTACGAGGAGGGTCTGCTCACCGGCCACCGCTGGTACGACGCCCGGGGGATCGAACCCCGCTTCCCCTTCGGCCACGGGCTGTCGTACACCACCTTCGAGTGGGGTGACGCCACGCTGTCGGTGGCCGACGGGTCGGTGGACACGCCGCAGGTCTCGGTCACGGTGCCGCTGGCCAACACCGGCGACCGGGAGGGTTCGGAGGTGGTCCAGCTGTACGTGCGGCCACCGGACGGCGCCGGCCGGCCCCAGGCTGAGCTCAAGGCCTTCGCCAAGGCCACCTTGGCTCCGGGCGAGGCCGACGACGTGGTGCTCGACCTCGACCGGGTGGCGTTCCGCACCTGGGACGTGGCCTCCGGCACCTGGGTGGTCCACCCCGGCACCTACGAGGCCATCGTGGGCGCGTCGTCGCGCGACCTCCGGTCGTCGGTGTCCGTCGAGCTCGGGGGCTGAGGTCGGGGAGAGCAGAGCCGGCTGACGCGTCCCTCTGATGTGGACGACTGCGGCCTCTGAAGGCCAGCGTCCGACTGCAGATCGACCTACGCGATCTTCTCAGCCGTCAGGACGATGAGGGCTGAGGCCGCGTTGAACTGCTCGCCGTCCCAGCCGCCGTGAACGGCTCGGACCGACAGGCCGGCCGCTGCGAGATCCTCGACGAGCTCTTCGAGGCCTCGGAAGGTCAGCGGCTGCTCGACGACGAGATCCTCGCCTGACTCGGACCACAGGTTGTGAGCGGTGAGGATGACCGTCCCATCCTGATCTGGCTCGGTTGCTTCCAGCCACTCCGTCAGCTTTCCGTGGAGGGTCTCGCGAGTCGAACACGTCGCCTCTGGCGTCCAACCTCGCCACGCTCGAGCGTCGGGATTGCGGGTCTCGAAGCCGAGCACGCCGCCGGGCGAGAGGGCGGCGGAGACCTTCTCGAGTGTTCCGGGCCAGTGGCGGGGACCGACGTGCTGCGCGACGTTGCCTGTCATGAGAACGAGTTCGACGCCCGATTCTTCGATGGCTCGTGAGTCACCGAGACGCCACTCGACGTTCTCGGCCTCGGGTCGTCGCCGGGCGACGGCGAGCATGCCCGCGTCTGGGTCGATCCCGATCGTCCGACGAGCTACTGATGCCAACGACACCGTCAACAGCCCGGTTCCGCACCCGAGGTCGATGATCGTGAGTGGTTCGACCTGGTCGGCGAGCCGCCGCCAGTGGTCGTGGTCAGGTCCGTCGGGATTGTCGATGTCGTACAGCGACGCGAGTCGCGGATCCGTCAGCATCACAAGACGATTGTGTCGTGGCGATCAGGCATTTGGGGCGCTCCGCCGTCGGCCGAAGACTTCAGCGCCGACGGATGTGCGTGATCCCTTCTACGTCGACTGGCAAGAAGCCCATGCTCTCCCAGAACGGTGCCGCAGCGGCCGAGGCGCCTGCATTGCAGGTGATGACGTCTGTGTGCTCGAACGCGGCAGCGATCAGCCCGCTGGCGAGCGCTCGTGCGACCCCTTGTCGTCGCCACGCGGGGGCCACGTAGAACCGACGCATGCGCAGCGCGCGTTCGACGTTGGGGCACTGCGACAGGCCACCGATCCCGACGATCTCTCCGCCGGAGGTCGCGGCCAGGATCGCCTCGCCCGGTGCCCGAAAGCGCTCGGTTCCGTCACGCCACCGCTGAAGCACCGTCGCCACGATCCGGATGCCCTCCCGGTCCGCATGGCCGGCGAGTGAGATGAGGCCATCCGGCAAGAGCGCTTCGGCGGCCACCACGGAGAACGACGGACTCACCCGCGGGACGCTAGAGGGCATTCTTGGCTCCAACCTTGCCCTCAGCGGCCGTCGCCGAGGCAGCTAGACGAGGAGCTCGCCGCGGGCCACCGTCACGGCGCTGCCGCCGAGGGCGATGCGGTCGCCGAGCACGCGCACCCGCACCTCGCCGCCCCGTGCCGACACCTGGAGGCCGCGCAGCTCGGAGCGACCGAGGCGCTCGGACCACCAGGGGCCGAGGCAGCAGTGGGCCGATCCGGTGACGGGATCCTCGTCGACGCCGGCCGACGGGGCGAAGAAGCGCGACACGATGTCGGCCGGGGTGTCGTGGTCGGCCTCGGCGGTCACGATGACGCCTCGGCACTGGATGGTGGCCAAGCGGCGGATGTCGGGACGGACGGCTCGGACCTCGGCCTCGGTCCGCAGCTGGACCAGCCAGTCGGTGCCGTTGGTGGCGGTGTGGGTCGGTTGCACGTCGAGGGCCTCGATGAGGTCGGGCGGGGCCCACTCTTCGGTGGGTGGGACGGACGGGAAGTCCATCTCGATCCAGCCCTCGCGCTGCTCGGCCGTGAGCTCGCCGCTGCGGGTATGGAAGCGGAGGGTCCCGCCCGCCAGCGCCCGTCCGGACTCCCAGAGGGCGTGGGCGGTGGCGAGGGTGGCGTGACCGCACAGGTCGATCTCGATGGCAGGCGTGAACCACCGCAGGTCCCAGGAGCCGTCCGACCGGGGGACGGCGAAGGCCGTCTCCGACAGGTTCATCTCCGCGGCGACGGCTTGCATCCACCCCGCCTCGGCCGGCTCGTCGAGCAGGCAGACGGCGGCAGGGTTCCCTGTGAAGAACGACGACGCGAACGCGTCGACCTGGAACAGCGGCACTGGCACGCCGTGACCCTAGGGGAGGGAGCCGCCGGCGAGGTGGGCCGCCACCCGTTCGGACTCGCGCTGGCGGAACGCGACGTTGACCCGCAGCCGCTCGAGGTGCTGCTCGACCGTGCGGGCACCCTGGGGGACGGGGTGCTCGGCGAGGAACGCCTCGACGCGCCTGGCCAGGGCGGGCTCCGACAGGGCGGTGATACCCCCGAGCATCCGGGGGATGGCGTTGTCGGGGAAGCGCTCGTTGAGACCGTCCCACGACCGGGTCACGAAGTCCCAGGCCGCGGCGGCGGCGTCGCGGTTGCCGAGGGCGAGGAGGACGAGGAAGGGGCCGTTCTGCGAGCGGATGTCGCCCGACAGGCAGCGCTCGAGGGCGCTGAGCACCAGGTCCTCGTCCGGGAACGAAGCCAGCGCGTAGAGGTAGCGGAGCGACTCCTGGGGCGAGGGCGAGGTGCGGTACCGCTCCCAGAAGGCGTCGTGCTCGTCGGGGCCGCCGTGGGTGGCAACCACGCCGACCACGGCGGCGGCGACGTTGGGGTCGACGGCACCGGGGTCGGCGAGGACGGTGTCGTGGACGCGTCGGGCCTCGGCGACCACCTCGGGATCGTCGCCGAGGTTGCCGAGGGTGGAGATGAGGGTGCCGCGGAGCTGGCGGGTGAGCTCGTCCTCCCCGGGGTCGGGCGTCCAGCCGAGGCGGGACAGGGCGGGCCCGACCAGCTCGCGCACGAAGGCCTGGAAAGCGGCGCGGGCGTCGCCGTCGAGGATCCGGTCGAGGCTGCCGAGGGCAGTGACGAGGGTCGCCCACACCGTGCGGTCGGTCTCGTCGACGAAGGCGTGGGCCAGCGCGAGGAAGGAGGTGGCGTCGGTGTCGCCGGCGAGCACGGCGGCCCACGTGTCTTCGAGCAGCAATGCTCGCTCGACCGCCTGGAGGTCGGCGAGACGGTCTTGGAGCGTGTTGAGCAGGGCTGGGGAGTAGCGCACCCGGTAGAAGCCGTGCCCACCCGCGTTGACCACGACGCCCGCGGCGGCATCAGGGAGCTTGAAGGTGGCGGAGTCGCCCTCGAGGAGGACCTTGTGGGCCGTCCCGCCCGACGACACCAGCGCCGGCACCGACCACGTGGTGCTCTCCTCTGCGTCAGGGAGGAAGCGGAAGCGGCGCTGTTCGAGGGTGAGGAGGTCGCCGTCGACGGACGCGCTCACCAGCGGGTACCCACCCTGGAAGATCCAGGAGTCCATGATCCGGCGCACCGGCTCGCCGGTGGCGTCCTCGATGGCATCCCAGAGGTCGGTGGTCTCGGCGTTGCCGAACTGGTTGGCCTTCAGGTAGCGGCGGATGCCGGCGCGGAAGCCGTCGGTCCCCAGGTACTGCTCCAGCATGCGCAGGACCGATGCGCCCTTCTGGTAGGTGAGGACGTCGAACATCCCTTCGGCATCCTCCGGCGAGTGCACGGGGTACTCGACCGGTCGGGTGCTGGCGAGCGAGTCGACGGCGAAGGCAGCCGCCCGCTCGTTGGTGAACGACACCCAGCGCCGCCACTCGGGCTTGAAGGCGTCGACGGCGGCCAGCTCCATGAAGGTGGCGAACGCCTCGTTGAGCCACAGGCCGTTCCACCACTTCATCGTCACCAGGTCGCCGAACCACATGTGGGCCAGCTCGTGGGCCACCACGTCGGCGACCCGCTGGAGCTCGACCTGGGTGACGCTGTCGGGGTCGATGAGGAGCACGGCCTCCCGGAAGGTGATGGCACCGAGGTTCTCCATGGCGCCGGCGGCGAAGTCGGGCAGGGCGATGAGGTCGCACTTGTCGCCGGGGTAGTCGATCCCGTAGTAGTCGGCGAAGTAACGCAGGCAGAACGCACCGACCTCGAGGGCGTAGGGGGCGAGGTGGCCCTTGCCGGGCACGTGGACCACCCGGAGCGGGATGCCGTCGACGTCGACGGCCTCGGTTGCCTCGAGCGGCCCGACCACGAACGCCACCAGGTAGGTGCTCATGGGGATCGTCTCGGCGAAGCGGATCGCCACGCGGCCGTCGTCGGTGGGGGACTCGCTGACTGCGCCGCCGTTGGAGATGGCGAGGAGGCCCTCGGCTACCACCAAGGTGACGGCGAAGGTCGCCTTGAGGTCGGGCTCGTCCCAGCAGGGGAACGCCAGACGAGCGTCGGTCGGCTCCATCTGAGTGGTGCCGATGACCCGCTCGACGCCGTCCTCGTCGGTGAAGGTGCTGCGGTAGAAGCCCTTGAGCTTGTCGTTGAGGGTCCCGCGGAAGCGGATGTGGACCGTGGCCGTGCCGGCCTGGAGCGTCGAGGCGAGGGCGAGGGTGGCCCGCTCGGCGCCGGCGTCGAGCGAGATCGTGGCCTCGATCCGTGCTCCGGCGCCGTCGGCGACCCACGCCTCATCGAGGTCGAGGTCGACGGCGTTGAGCACCACCTGGTCGACCGGCGTGGTCACCTCGACCTCCACCGCCTCCTCACCCCTGAAGGTGGCGGCGTCGAGGTCGGGTGCGATCGTCAGGTCGTAGCGCCGGGGGAGCACGGTGCGGGGAAGGCGGTAGAGGTGCTCGTCGCCAGGGGTGCTGGCGCTGGAGTCGTGCACGGGTGACCTCGCGAGGGGCGTGGGCGTGGGGAGGCCTGATCCTAACGGCGCCCGCCGGGGCCGATCCTGGCTGGTCCGCAGGCTCCGCCGCTGGTAGACGGAGGGCCATGGACCCCACCCCTGCGACCGCCGCCGCCAGCCTCGACGTGGTGGGGGTGGGCAATGCCATCGTCGACGTCATCGCGCAGGCAGAGGAGGCCTTCCTCGACGCCCACGGGCTGGTCAAGGGTTCGATGGCGCTGGTCGACACCGCGCGCTCGGCCGCCCTCTACGACGCCATGGGGCCGGCGGTCGAGGTCTCGGGCGGGTCGGCGGCGAACACCCTCGCCGGGCTCGCCTCGCTGGGCGGCACCGGTGGGTTCATCGGCCGGGTGCACGCCGACCAGCTGGGTGAGGTCTTCGCCCACGACATCCGCTCGCTCGGGGTGGCGTTCCCGGTCCCGCCCGCCACCGACGGCTCGCCGACGGGCCGTTGCCTCATCGTGGTGACGCCCGACGGCGAGCGCACGATGAGCACGCTTCTCGGGGCCGCCGGCGAGCTCGGCCCCGACGACGTCGATGAGGCGCTCCTGGCGTCGGCGTCGGTCACGTACCTCGAGGGCTACCTGTTCGACAAGGGGCCGGCCCGCGAGGCCTTCGCCCGGGCTGCCGCCGTCGCCCACGCTGCAGGGCGCGAGGTGGCGCTGACGCTGTCCGACTCGTTCTGCGTGGAGCGTGCCCGCTCGGCGTTCCGCCAGCTGGTCGTCGACGAGATCGACGTGCTGTTCGCCAACGCCGCCGAGATCCGGCTCCTCTACGAGACCGACGACCTCGAGGCAGCCATCGGGCAGGCCGCCGACACGTGCCGGACGGTGGTCGTCACCCGAAGCGCCGAGGGATCGACGGTGATCGTCGGTGGTGAGCGTCACGACATCGAGGCCGATCCCGTGGCGAAGGTCGTCGACACCACCGGCGCCGGCGACCTCTACGCCGCCGGCTTCCTCTACGGCCACACTCGGGGGATGGAGCCGCAGCGCTGTGGGCGCCTGGGCTCGATGGCAGCAGCCGAGGTCATCTCCCACCTCGGTGCCCGCCCCGTGGCCGACCTGGCCGACCTCGCCGCCCCGCTGCTCGGGTGACCGGCCACCTCGCAGGTCGTCAGTGGTCGTCGTCGAGGTCGGGAGGGAGGAACGAGAACTCGAGGTCGCCGAGGCGCACGAGCGTCGACGCCACCCAGCCGCCCATGCCGCCGAACTGGTCGTCGAGCGCCGAGCCATCGGCGAGGGTGGACTCGTCGAGGAGCACACTGCCCTCGTAGGAGACCTCGATGGCGTACTCGCCGGTGGTGAGGTCGTTGCCGTAGACCTGCTCGATGGTCGGCCCCGACCGGTCGAGGGTCTCCGATCCCACCGGCGGGCTCAGGATCGGGAGCACACTGAGGACGCGCTGGGGGTCGGGCCGATCGCGCAGGCCCTGCACCCGCAGGGCGACCTCGACGATGATCTCGGGTGGCTCGTCGAACGGCTCACCGATGTACCAGCTGCGGTAGGTGGTCTGCGACCACGTGGGCCAGTCGAGAGTGACGTCGGCCCGCACCCGAGGCGGCGACCCCTCGCCGGGGAGGCCGTAGCTGGTCTCCCAGGTGACGTCGCCGAGGAGGACGTCGACCTGGAAGCGCTCCTCGAATGCCTGCCGCTCGAGCATGGCGCCCTCCATCGCCTCGCGGAGGGCCCCGATGGCATCGGTGAAGACGTGATCGAGCATGGATGGGCGAGCGTAGGCCGGTGGAGGGACCCCCGCCGCCGCGCCCTCAGCGGGGCTCTCGGCGCCCGGGCCCGGTGCTCATGAGCGCAACCGGCACGGTGAGGTCGGCGGAGCGGCGGATGGTGGCGATCCTCCGCCCGGGCTGCACGGCGTCGCGGGGGGTCCCCACCAGGTCGCCCAGGCTCGCCGTGGTGGCGTCGAGGTCGGCGCAGGTGAAGGCCAGGCCCCAGATCCGCGCCGGCCCGTCGCCAGCGCGCTCCGGCGGGCCGACAAGCTCGAGGATCGCCTCGCCGAGCCGGAAGAAGACCTGGGTGATGGCGGAGCCGTCGGGGCCGGTGGTGGGACGAGTGCGGCGCGGCTCGGCACCGATGGCGCACAGTGCGGCCACCGTGCGGTCGAGGTCGGGGGTCCGCATCACCACGTGATCGACGGAGGTGACGCCGTTGGGGTGGTGGGCAGGCACCGCCGGCTCCTCGTCGGGCGCCACCGTGGTGGGCAGCCCGTCGACCTCGGTCAGCGCCTCGGTGCCGGCGAGGGTCCAGCCGAGGACGCCGCGGCCTCCCGGAGCGCGGCCGAGCCAGAGGCGCACCGCGCCGACCCGGCAACCCCCGTCGACGTCGACCTCGAAGCCGGCCTGGCGCCACGTCTCGGACGGGTCGGCGATGTCGAGGGCGACGAGGCGGACGGACACGGTCGGCGACCCTACCGCCGCCCGACGGACCTCCAAGCTCGGCTGACACGTCCTAGGTTGGCGCAATGACCGAACCGCTGGACCACGATGCCGTCGGGCAGGCCGAGCTGGTCCGCTCGGGGGCGGTGTCTCCTCTGGAGCTCGTCGACTCGGCGATCGCCCGGATCGAGGCGCGCAACCCCGAGCTCAACGCCGTCATCCACGAGCGCTTCGACGCCGCCCGGGCGGAGGCCGCCGGCGACCTCCCGGATGGTCCGTTCCGTGGGGTGCCGTTCCTCGTCAAGGACGGCGTCTGCGCCATGGCGGGGGAGCCGTTCCACGCCGGGATGGCCTTCCTGAAGCGCCACGCCCACGTGGCGGCGCGCGACCAGTGGCTGGCGGAGCGGTACCGGGCTGCCGGCTTCGTGGTCCTCGGGCGCACCAACCTGCCCGAGCTGGCGCTCATGCCGACCACCGAGCCCGCGGCCTATGGGCCCACCCGCAACCCCCACGACCTCGAGCGCACGCCGGGAGGGTCCTCCGGCGGCTCGGCGGCGGCGGTCGCCGACGGATGGGTGGCAGCCGCCCACGGCAACGACATGGGCGGATCGATTCGCATACCGGCGTCGTGCTGCGGGCTCGTGGGCCTGAAGCCCTCGCGGGCGCGGACCACCATTGGCCCGGAGTTCGCCGAGTACTGGGGCCAGATGACCCACGAGCACGTGGTGTGCCGCTCGGTGCGCGACACCGCCGCCATCCTCGACGCCACCGCCGGGCCGGGGCCCGGCGACCCTTACACGGCGCCGCCACCCCGACGGCCGTGGCTCGACGAGGTGGGCGGCGACCCGGGTCGCCTTCGGATCGGTGTGCTCACCGACACGCCCTTCGCCGAGGTCGACGCCGAGTGCGATGCGGCCGCCCGGCACCTCGCCGACGAGCTGGCCGACGCCGGGCACGAGGTCGTCGACGAGCACCCGGCGGCGCTCGCTGATCCCTCGGCCAACCTGGCCTACGTCACCATGCTCCAGGTCCACGTCGCCAGCGAGCTGGCTCGCATCGGCCGGATGGTCGGCGAGGAGATCACCGAGGCCGACGTGGAGCCGGAGACCTGGGCCGCGGCCGAGGCCGGCCGTACCGTCGACGCCGTGTCCTACTGGGAGGCGACCCAGGCCATGCACTCGTGGTCGCGACAGGTGGCGACGTGGTGGTCCGACCACGACCTCCTCGTGACACCGACCCTCGCCACGCTCCCGCCGAAGCTTGGCGAGGTCGACGTGTTCGCCATGGTGGCGTTCACCCTGCCGTTCAACATCACCGGACAGCCCGCCATCAGCCTGCCGGTGCACCGGGCCGCCGGCCTGCCCGTCGGCGCCCAGCTGGTGGGGGCCTTCGGACGGGAGGACCTCGTGATCGCCGCCTCGAGCCAGGTCCTGCCCACCTGACCATGCGCAAGCTGCTGATCGCCAACCGGGGCGAGATCGCCGTGCGCATCGCTCGCACGGCAGCCGAGATGGAGATCTCCACGGTGGCCGTGCACGCCGAGGACGATGCCGCCGCGCTCCACATCCGGGTGGCCGATGAGGCCGTGGCGCTGTCTGGGGTGGGCCCGCCCGCCTACCTCGACGCCGAGGGGGTGGTCGAGGCTGCGCTGGCGAGCGGGTGCGACGCCGTCCACCCGGGCTACGGCTTCTTGAGCGAGGACGCCGACTTCGCCCGGCGCTGCGCCGGCTCTGGTCTGGCCTTCGTGGGTCCTTCCCCCGAGACGCTCGACCTCTTCGGCGACAAGGCGCGGGCCCGGGTGCTGGCCAGCGACGTGGGGGTGCCGGTCCTGCCCGGCACCGACGGGCCGACCAGCCTCGACGACGCCCTCGCCTTCCTGGAGAGCCTGGGACCTGGTGGGGCGGTGATGATCAAGGCGGTGTCGGGTGGCGGCGGTCGCGGCACCCGTCCGGCGACCTCGGCGCCGGAGCTCGAGGCGGCCTTCGAGCGGTGTGCGTCGGAGGCGGCGGCGGCGTTCGGCGACCCCTCGCTCTACGTCGAGCAGCTGGTGGCCAGGGCTCGCCACGTCGAGGTGCAGCTCGCCGGCGACGGCGACCACGTCGTCCACCTGTGGGACCGCGAGTGCAGCCTGCAGCGGCAGCGCCAGAAGGTGGTGGAGGTGGCGCCCGCCGCCTCCCTGCCGGCGGCCGTCCGCCAGCGGCTCCTCGACGCCGCCGTCACCCTCGGCCGAGCGGCACGCCTCCGCAACCTGGCCACCGTCGAGTTCCTGGTCGACGCCGACGGTGGCGACGACTCGCTGGCGATCTTCATCGAGGCCAACGCACGCCTGCAGGTGGAGCACACCGTGACCGAGGAGGTCCTCGGCCTCGACCTCGTCCGCCTCCAGCTCGACCTGGCCGCGGGCCGGACCCTCGCCGGCGTGGGCTTGGCCCAGAGCGACGTGCCCACGCCCCGGGGCACGGCCGTTCAGGCCCGGGTCAACCTCGAGACCATGGGAACGGACGGCTCGGTGCGCCCGTCCGGGGGGCTGCTCTCGGTCCACGAGCTCCCCTCGGGCCCGGGGGTGCGGGTCGACGGTTTCGGCTACGCCGGCTACCGGACCAGCGCCCGCTACGACTCCCTCCTCGCCAAGGTCATCGTCCACACCCCCGTTGGCGACCGCGCCGCCGCCATGGCCAAGGCCGAGCGGGCCCTGTCCGAGCTGCGGATCGAGGGGGCGTCCACCAACGTGTCGTTCCTCCGGGCCCTCCTCGGTCACCCCCTGGTGCTCGCAGGCGAGGTGCACACCGGCTTCATCGACGACCACCTCGACGACCTGGTGGGAGCCACCGACCAGCCGCGACGCCACGTTGAGGCTGTCGGCACGGGGAGCCCGTCGCTTGCCGGCGCCGTGGTCGACGCCGTCGACCCCCTCGCGGTGCTGGACCACGGCCGGGCCGCGGCGTCGGGCAACCGGGGGGACGACATCGAGGGCCCCGACGGGACCCGCCCGGTCCCGGCGCCGATCCAGGGCACCGTGATCGAGGTCTCGGTGGCGGTCGGCGACCCCGTCGGCGCTGGCCAGCAGCTCCTGGTCATGGAGGCCATGAAGATGCAGCACGTGGTCGGTGCGCCGTGCAGCGGGGTCGTGCGGGCCCTGGCGGTGAGCGCCGGCGACGCTGTCCTCGAGGGCCATCCGCTCGCCTTCCTGGAGGAGGCCGAGGTCGACGCGGCCGAGGGGCAGGTCGAGGAGGAGGAGGTCGACCTCAACGAGATCCGCCCCGACCTGGTCGAGGTGATCGACCGTCACCAGCGGGCGCTCGACGAGTCGCGGCCCGACGCCGTCGCTCGTCGCCGCCGGAGCGGCCAGCGCACGGCGCGGCAGAACATCGACGACCTCCTCGACCCGGGCACGTTCACCGAGTACGGGCCCCTCACCGTGGCGGCCCGGCGCCGGCGCAACACCATCGAGGAGCTGATCGACCAGACGCCCGCCGACGGCCTGGTGATGGGCCTCGGCCAGGTCAACGGCGAGCTGTTCGGTGAGGATCGCGCCCGCTGCGCAGTGCTCTCCTACGACTACACAGTGCTCGCCGGGACCCAGGGCGCCCACAACCACGAGAAGCTCGATCGGTTGTCGGAGCTGGCGCTGCGCTGGCGGCTCCCCACCGTGTTCTTCACCGAAGGCGGGGGCGGCCGCCCGGGTGACACCGAAGGGGGTGGCTTCGTCCGCGGCTTCGAGTACTGGGGTCGCCTCAGCGGGGCGGTGCCGCTGGTGGGTGTCACCTCGGGGCGCTGCTTCGCCGGCAACGCCGCCATCCTCGGGTGCTGCGACGTCATCATCGCCACCCGCGACTCGGCCCTCGGCATGGGTGGACCCGCCATGGTGGAGGGCGGTGGCCTCGGGGTGTTCCGTCCCGAGGAGATCGGCCCCGTCGACGTGATGCAGCGAAACGGCGTGATCGACGTGCTCGTCGAGGACGAGGCCGAGGCGGTCGCCGTCGCCAAGCGGTACCTGTCGTACTTCCAGGGCCCGGTCGACGAGTGGGCGTGCGAGGACCAGCGCCTGCTCCGGCGAGCGATCCCCGAGGACCGCCTCCGCGTCTACGACGTCCGGAGGGTGATCGAGCTGATCGCTGACACCGCCTCGGTGCTCGAGCTCCGGCCCGAGTTCGGGCGGGCGATGGTCACCGCGCTCATCCGCGTCGAGGGCAGGCCCGTGGGGGTCTTCGCCAACAACCCCCAGCACCTCGGCGGCGCCATCGACTCCGACGCCTCCGACAAGGCGGCCCGCTTCCTGCAGCTGTGCGAGGCGTTCGACATCCCCGTGCTCTCCCTGCAGGACACGCCGGGGAACATGGTCGGACCCGAGGCGGAGACGACGGGGCTCATCCGGCACTGCGCCCGGCTCTTCGTCATCGGCGCAAACCTCACCGTGCCGATCTTCTCGGTGGTCCTGCGCAAGAGCTACGGCCTTGGCGCCATCGCCATGACGGGCGGGAGCTACCAGGCGGCCATGTTCACCGTCGCCTGGCCCACCGGGGAGTTCGGGGGCATGGGCCTCGAAGGGTCGGTCAAGCTCGGCTACCGCAACGAGCTGGCCGCCATCGAGGACCCGGTCGAGCGACGGGCGCGCTTCGACGAGATGGTCGCTCGGGCCTACGCCGCCGGCAAGGCCCTCGTGCGGGCCGAGGGCACCGCCCTCGACGACGTGATCGACCCAGCCGACACTCGGCGCTGGGTCCTGGCCGGGCTGCGCTCGCTGCCGCCCGCGCCCCCGCGCACGGACAAGAAGGTCCCCTGGATCGACGCCTGGTAGGACGGCTCGACCCTCCTGCTACCGGAGCGGGACCTCGGTGGGGTCGACGACGACCTCGAGGCCGTCGCGCTCCTGAAGCCACTGGCGGTTGCGCCGGTGCAGGTCGTTGCCGGCGTCGTAGCGGTTGAGGAGGACCACGGTCCGCAGCGGCCGCAGGGCCTCGGTGGAGAGACGGGTGCTGTTGATGGTGCCGAGGGCGGCGTCGGCGACCAGCAGCACCAAGTCGGGGTCAAGGCGGTGGGTCAGCTGGGCACTGTCGGCGTCGTGGGCGAGTGGCGACCGGACCCCGCCGGCGGTCTCGACCACGCCGACCTCGGCGTCGCCGGGCCACCACAGCTCGTCGACGAGCTCGTCGAGGAGGATCGGCGCCCGGTCGAGGACCTCGGCCGCCATCGGCGGGGCCATCGCCACCGGGTACCAGCGGTGGGCGGGGCACACGTCGGTGGGGGCCTCGAGGGTGGCGTCGCCCAGCAGGTCGGCGTCGGTGGGCTCGAGGGGCGCTCCGGACGCGGTGGCCTCGAAGGACTGGGCCGGCTTGCGGGCGGCGAGGCGGACCCCGCGGGCCCGGGCCGACTGGGCGATGCGGCAGGTGGCCCAGGTCTTGCCGATCTCTGTGGCGGTGCCGACGACCACGACGAGGGAGGAGGGCCGCTTCGGCGAGGTCATCGGACCCCGATCCGGCCGAGCCCGTCGAGCAGCCGCTCGACCATGTCGTCGGAGTGGGCGGCCGACATGGCGATCCGCAGCCTCGACGTGCCCGGGGGGACCGTGGGGGGACGGATCGCCGGCACCAGGAGGCCGAGCTCGAGGAGGGCATCGGCGGCCTCGACCGCCCGATCCTCGTCCCCGAGGAGGATCGGGACGATGGGCGACGGGTGACCGTCCCGCACGCGGTCGGTGACCTCCCGCAGCCTGGCCACGAGGGCGTCGCCTTCGGCCGAGCGCACGATCCGCAGCGCCGCCAGGGCGGCCGCGGTGTCGGGCGGGGTCAGGGCGGTGGTGAAGATGAACGACCGAGCCCGGTTCACCAGCAGGTCGATCATCGGTGTCGAGCTGGCTACCCAGCCGCCGACCGAGCCGAGCGCCTTCGACAGGGTGCCCACCCGCACCGTCACCGGCCCGTCCCCGTCGTCGGGGAGGTCTGGTCCGAGCACGGCGTGGGCCTCGTCGATGACGAGCAGGGCGTCGTGGCGGGCGCAGACCTCCCGGAGGGCGGGCAGCGGCGCAACGTCGCCGTCCATGGAGAACACCGTGTCGGTGACCACGACGCGGCGGCCGGGCGCGGCCACCAGCAGCTTCTCGAGGTGATCGACGTCGCCGTGGCGGTAGACCGCCACCGCCGAGCGGCTCAGGCGGCACCCGTCGATGATTGAGGCGTGGTTGAGCTCGTCGCTGCACACGGTGACGTGGGGTCCCCCGAGGGCACCCAGCACCCCGAGGTTGGCGCTGTAGCCGCTGGAGAAGACCACCGCTGCCGGCGTGGCCTTCCAGTCGGCGATCTCCTCCTCGAGCTCGCAGTGGCCGGGGCGGGTCCCGACGATGAGGCGTGACGCCGTCGAGCCGGTGCCCCACCGCTCGGCGGCGGCCGACGCGGCGGCCACGACCGACGGGTGGGTGGCAAGGCCGAGGTAGTCGTTCGAGGCGAACGACACGACGTCCTCGCCCTCGAGGCGGCCCTCGGGACCATGGGCGTCGAAGCTGCGCGTCCGCCGCCACTGGCCGGCGGCACGGATGTCGTCGAGCTGTGATTCGATCCAGCTCTCCCAGGTCATGGCGACCAACGATGGCAGCCGACCCCGAGCCGGGCCACTCGCGGCCCCGGGCCAGTTTGTGGCTGCGGCGGTAGACCGGCCAATCTCTGCAGCATGAGCCCGGAGCGCCACGACTGGACCGTCGACGAGGCCGAGGCGTTGCTGGCCCGCCCTTTCCACGACCTGGTGTTCGACGCCCAGTCCGTCCACCGCGAGCGCTTCGACCCCCACGTGGTCGAGGCGGCCATCCTGCTCTCGGTCAAGACCGGGGCCTGTCCGGAGGACTGCTCCTATTGCCCGCAGTCGGCCAAGTGGAACACCGGCCTCGAGCCCGAGCGCCTCATGCCCATCGAGGAGATCCTGGCGTCCGCCCGCCGGGCCCAGGCCAGCGGGGCCACCCGCTTCTGCATGGGTGCCGCCTGGCGCTCGCCCAACGACCGTCAGGTCACCGAGGTGGCCAGGGCGGTCACCGCGGTGGGAGACCTCGGCATGGAGACCTGTGTCACCCTCGGGATGCTCACGCCTGCCCAGGCCCACGAGCTGGCCGGCGCCGGGCTCGACTTCTACAACCACAACCTCGACACCTCGCCGGAGTTCTACGGGGAGGTCATCACCACCCGTACCTACGGCGACCGCCTCGACACCCTGGCCAACGTGCGCGATGCCGGCGTGAAGCTCTGCTGCGGCGGGATCGTCGGCATGGGCGAGAGCCGGCGCGACCGGGCCGGGCTCCTCGTCGAGCTGGCCCGGCTCGACCCGCACCCGGAGAGCGTGCCCATCAACCTGCTCGTGCAGGTGCCGGGCACGCCGCTGTTCGGCACCGAGGAGCTCGACCCCCTCGAGCTCGTGCGTACCATCGCTGCCGCCCGGCTCATGATGCCGGCCTCGGTGGTCCGCCTCTCGGCGGGGCGGTCGCAGATGTCCGACGAGCTCCAGGCTCTGTGCCTCCACGCCGGTGCCAGCAGCATCTTCCTGGGCGACCGGCTGCTGACCACCGCCAACCCCGGTGACGAACACGACCGGGGGCTGCTCGACCGCCTCGACACCGAGGTGGCAGCCGGCGCCTGAACCGCCGGTCCCTCCGGCCGGCCTCAGGTCGCCTTCACCCGCTCCACCGCGGCGACCATGGCGCCGGCGATGCGGCTGACGTCGTCATCGGTGGTCACGTAGGGCGGCATGGTGTAGATGAGGCGGCCGAAGGGTCGCAGCCACACCCCGTGCTCGAGGAACACCTCCTGCATGGCGTCCATGGGCAGCGCCTCGGTGGTCTCGACCACTCCGATCGCTCCGAGGACCCGGACGTCGGCCACGCCGGGGAGCTCGGCGGCTGGGGCCAGGCCCGTTCGGAGACCGGTGCCGATGGCGGCCACCCGGTCCTGCCAGGGCTGGTCCAGGAGGAGGCGGATCGAGGCAAGCGCGACCGCGCAGCCGAGTGGGTTGCCCATGTAGGTGGGGCCGTGCATCAGGGCGCCGGCCTCGGCCCGGCTGACCCACGTGGCGACCTCGGTCGTGCAGAGGGTCGCGGCCATGGAGAGGTACCCGCCGGTCATGGCCTTGCCCACGCACATGATGTCGGGGCTCACCCCGGCGTGGTCACAGCCGAAGAGCTCGCCGGTGCGGCCGAACCCGGTGGCGATCTCATCGGCGATGAGCAGCACGTCGTGCTCGTCGCACAGCGCCCGGACGCCCGCGAGGTATGCCGGCGAGTAGAAGCGCATCCCGCCCGCTCCCTGGACCACGGGCTCGAGGATGACCGCCGCCACTTCGTCGCGGTGGGCGGCGAGGAGGTTGGCGATCTCCCGGAGGTGGTCGTCGTGGAACGGCTCGTCGAAGCCGGGGGTGGGTGCCGGGGCGAAGAGGTGCTGCTGGAGCACCGACGAGAACATGTGGTGCATGCCCGTCTCTGGGTCGCACACGGCCATGGCGCCCAGCGTGTCGCCGTGGTAGCCCGAGCGAACGGTGAGGAGGCGGTGCCGCTCGGGGCAGCCGCGGCCGAGCCAGTGTTGGAGGGCCATCTTGATGGCGACCTCGACCGACACGGACCCCGAGTCGCAGAGAAAGACGTGCGAGAGACCCCCAGGCGTGATCTCGACCAGCAGCTCGGACAGCTCCACCGCCGGGCGGTGGGTGATCCCGCCGAACATCACGTGGGCCATCTCGGCGAGCTGGTCGGTGACGGCGGCGTCGAGGACAGGGTGGCGGTAGCCGTGGATGGCGGCCCACCACGACGACATGCCGTCGACGACCTCCCGGCCGTCGGCCAGGCGCAGCCGGGTTCCTAGGGCGCTGGCGACCACGACGGGCGGCAGCCCCACGGGCACGGGCGCATAGGGGTGCCAGACCACCGCCCGATCCCGCGCGACGAGGTCGTTGGGGTCGGTCCCTTCAGCCATCGGCTCAGTATGCCCCCGGGTTCAGCACGAGCCTGCGGCCGCGACCTCGGCTTGTACAGCGTGCCGTGGGCAGTGAGGAGCGCTGGCGCGAGAGTGGGTTCGTGAACCGTTCGGCGTCCTCGTCGCGACAGAGGATCATGGACGGTGTGGTCGTCGAGCACGAGCCCGGCGTGGGGCGCGTCGGGCGCTGGGCCGGGTGGGGCGCTCCGACGTGTTGGGCCCTGGCTTGGGCCGAGACCCGGCTCGTGCTGCGCCACCCGGTCACGGCCCTTTTCGTCGCCCTCGGGACCTTCTTCGCCCTGATGCTCCACCTCGACGTGAACACCCAGACGTTCGTCTGGTACCGGATCCTCACCGGGCTGCCGGTGTTCGTCTTCGCGACCGGAGTACCCATCGTCGGCGTGTTGGTCGCCTCCCGGAGTCGTCACGACGGCACCGACGAGCTGTACGACTCGATGCCGGCGACGCGTGATCAACGGTCGGGGGCACAGATCGCGGCGTTCGGGTCGCTGGCCGCTTTGACGGCGGTGGCCGTCGCCGCGGTGTGGGTTGGGACACGGGCGTGGAGCGGGTTGCCGATCGCGCTCGAGCCCAACCCCGGGGCGAGGTCGGTCGAGTACCCGCTGGGTTTCGAGTTCCCCGCCACCGACGTCGCGCCGAGCCTGGTCGAGCTGGCACAGGGGCCGGCCGCCGTGCTCGTCGCCGGTGTGCTCGGGCTGCTGCTCGGCCGTTGGATCCCGACCCGCTGGCTGATCGTGGTGATGATCCCCGCTGTGCTGGCCCAAGTGGTGCTGGTCTCCTGGGCCAGTCTCGACCCCGACGCTCGGTGGTTCCTGCCCTTCGCCGACGCCAGCCAGCACGTCGGCTCGGTCACCGTGGGCGACGACGGCAGCACGATTCCTGTTGTGCAGGGCTTCGACACCACCGCGCTGGGCTGGCACTTCGTGTACCTCATCGGCCTCACCAGCGCCATGGCTGCCGCCCTCGTCGGCTCGGTGCGCCGAGACTGGGCCGTGCGGATCGCCTGCCTCGCAGGGCTGGCTGTCGCCGCCACCGGCGGCGTCCTCCAGATCACCACCGCAGTGGGGAACCTGCCGTGATGACAGCCAGCCACCGAGCAGCCTGGCTCGGCGGGCTGCGCCTCGTCCCGCTACCCGCCGTCGCGACTGCGACGACCGGGGGAGCCATCGTCGTGCTGGGTGCCTCCGGCCCGCCCGATCGGTTGCGGTCGTGGGTGGTGATGACGGGTCTGGTGCTGGCCGCGATTGTGGCATTGGCAGTCGATGACCCGACCGAGTCGCTGGCCGCATCGGCGCCGATCGGGCGCCGGGTCCGCTGGACGATCCGGGCCGTGGCAACCACCACCGCCGCTGCGGCTGGACTCGCCTGGGTGATCGGTGTGGCTGTGGTATCCGACGGGAGCTCCTCGGCGACGATGGTGTTCTCGACCATGGAGCTCGACACGCTGTTCCTGCAGTTCGGCACGTACGTCCTCGTCGCGCTGGCGGTTGCTGGCCACTCGGTGCGGCGCTGGGGGCCGGGCACCGGGCTGCGATCAGCCGCTCCTGCTCTCGTCTTGGTCCACCTGGGTGTCGAGTTGATCGGTGGGTCGTGGGCGCGGCTGCTCCCGGGCGCCGATCCGGGGACAGCCCGATGGTGGGCCTCGCTGCTGGTTCTGGCCGCCGCGGTGTACCTCCTCGTTTCCACCGACCCGACTCGCCACCTCAGCGTGGTGCGCCGATGAGCCGGCAGCGATGGTCGCAGTGCACCGATGCCGAGCTGCTGGAGGGCATCGCCATCGAGGCCAGCCGCGACGCCATGCGCGAGCTCTACGACCGGCACGTGTCGTGGCTGGCGGCGCGGTTGCGGAACCGGTGCGCCGACGACGGCGTCGTCCAGGATGCGCTCCAGGACACCTTCGTGGCCGTGTGGCGCGGCGCCGGTCGCTACGACGGTTCGGGCGCGGTGCCTGCATGGCTGTGGGGCATCGCCATCCGACGCCTCATCGGCCAGCTCCGCCGTCGGCCTCGCGTCCTCGAACTGCGGCGGGAGCCGGAGGTGGTGGTGTCGGCCGAGGACCGGGTGCTGGCCGGCGTCGAGCACGGCGACCTCGCCGGCGCGCTCGGCCGGCTCAGTCCCGAGCTGCGCGCGGTCGTCCAGGCAACCGTGCTCGACGGCCTCACCACCGCTGAGGCCGCCCATCTCCTCGGCGTGCCCCGGGGAACGGTCAAGACCCGGATGATGCGGGCCCGACGCGAGCTGCGGGCGGAGCTGGCATGACCACCGAACCGACGACCCAGGGATGCTGCCAATGAGCTGGCACGCCGACGAGCTGCTCACCGCCTACCGCGACCGGGGTCTCGACGCGATCACCGCGGGATCCGTCGACGCCCATCTGGTCTCCTGCGAACGATGCCGCCGTCTGGTGCGGGACCTCGACGATCCACAGACGACCGACGCCCTGTGGCACGACATCGTTGACGACATCGACGCCGCCCCACCGACTGTGATCGAGCGCCTTCTGGGCCACCTGGGGATCCCCAGCTCCATCGGCCGCCTGCTCGCGGCCACCCCTGGGCTGGTGCTGGCCACGACGCTTGCAGCGGCCGTCAGCGCCACCTTCGGGCTCGTCCTCGCCGACGCCGACCGGTCAGCCAACATCGCCGCCTTTGTCGCACTCGCCGCCGTGGTCCCGGCCGTCGGTGTCGGCGCATCCTTCGGCGCGGCCGCTGACCCCGCCTATGAGGTCGGTGCCGCCGCGCCCCTGTCGGGCCTGCGGCTCGTCCTCATCCGCACCATCGCGATCACGACCGTGTCGATCGTGATCTGCCTGGTCGGCACCCTCGGTTACCTCGAGACCGGCATGGTCGCCGTCGCCTGGCTTCTCCCTGCACTGGCCCTGGCCGCAGCGTCGCTCGCCCTCAGCACCTGGCTCTCGCCATGGACGGCAGTTGGCCTGATCGTCTCCGGGTGGCTGGTCGCGGTGCCGCTTGCCGGTCGCCTCGCCGGCGACTGGCTTGCCCTCTTCGGTCCATCCACCCAGGTCCTCGCCGTCGTCGTCGCCGTCGTTGCTGGTGCCGTCGTCACCGTCCGCGCTCCGCACCTCGACCATCGGGAGGTCTGATGCCTTCGCTCAACATCTCCGAGCTCACGAAGCGGTACCGAACAACGGACGCCCTCGACGGCGTCTCCTTCACCGCTCGGGCCGGCGTGTGCGGCCTCCTCGGACCCAACGGCGCCGGAAAGACGACGCTGCTGCGCATCATCGCCACCACCCTTGCCGCCGACCGGGGCACCGTCGACTTCGAGGGACTCGACCCGGCCGATGCCAACCAACGGGTGGACCTACGTCGCCGCCTCGGCTACGTGCCCCAGGAGCCGGGCTACCACCCGAGCTTCACCGCATTCGCCTACGTCGACTACATTGCCATCCTCAAGGAACACGTCGACCGGCGCAGCCGCCATGACGAGGTCCGCCGCGTCCTCGACCTCGTCGACCTCTCCGACGTCGCTCACCGCAAGATGCGGCGGCTCTCGGGCGGGATGCGACAGCGAGTTGCCCTCGCCCAATCGCTCCTCGGCAACCCCGACCTCCTCGTGCTGGACGAGCCGACCGCGGGCCTCGACCCCGAGCAACGTCTGCGGTTCCGCGGGCTCGTGTCCCGCCTCGCCGCCGATCGAGTCGTCCTCCTCGCCACCCACCTCACCGAAGACGTCGAAGCCCTCTGCGACCAGGTCGTGGTCCTCAGCGATGGTCAGGTTCGCTTCGACGGCGGCGTGCCCGCCCTCGCCGGCGTCGCCGAAGGGCGCGTGTGGCGCTCCCCAGAGGCCAACCCGAGCGGGGTGCTGTCCTGGCGCATGGGGGACGGCACTCACCGCCACATCGGCTCGCCACCGGACCAAGCGGACCTCCTCCCCCCGACCGTCGAGGACGGCTACCTGCTCCTGCTCGACGAGCGATCCCCCAACGCCGCCGAACCAAGCTCTCCCGGACGAGCTCTCCCGTGACCAGGACATGGCCGACCGACCGCCGGCCCCGATCTGTTGATCTGCAAGCGTGATGTGTAGGTCAGGTCGGAGGTGGTTCTGTCCGCTGGACGGTTGCCACGCGGTCGACGGACCGGTCGAACGACAGGATCTCGCCGATACCCGTCGACTCTGCGCACGCAACGAGGTAGGCCTCGGCGAAGTCGATGCGATCAATTTCGTAGACCTCCACGGCCCTGAGGAGGAGAGCCGGGTCCACGCAGGTGATCGATTCGAACGCGAGCAGCGAGCGGATTGCCTCGGCGATCTGGTCCCGGGGAGCCTCATAGAACGACTCGAGGACGTACACCGTCTCGGCGGTGATCAAATCAGTGAGGAGGAGCTCGTTGGCCTGCGCGAGATACGCGCTGGCTCGCGCAGCGAGGTCGGGTGGGTCACCGGTCAAGTGGCGAACCAGGATGTTGGTGTCGACGAACGCGCTCACCGTCGGGCTGCTGCCCGCGTCGCGCGTGTTCGGCGGATCACCTCATCCCAGGCAACGTTGCGCCTCCGCGCCGGCACGGCGATGCTCCCAGCCAGCTCAAGGAAGTCTCGGGTCCTGGCCACGACGGCCCGGTTTCCTTCGACTCGGAAGACGAGTTCGTCACCCTCAGAGATGCCGAGTGCGTCACGGACGGCCTTCGGGACGGTTACCTGGCCCTTGGATGTCACCCTCGCAGCTGCTTCCACGACCATCCTCCTTACATGTACGCCGTCGTAAGGATACCCTCCAACTCGTGCTCACGGCACCGGCGTCGCGCGATTCCGCACCGACGATGATCCTCGTCAACGACCACGTCCTCGACGTGATATCTCAATCCGCCGTCGCATCGCTCACGCGCCGATCGTCGGCGTCGTGGCAGCGGTCGCCTGCGGAGTTCGGGGCGCTTGTTCTGTGCGGCCTGCTTCGACCCCGCGATACTCGTGGACGTGTTTGAGCCGGGCTCACTGATCATCGCCCGTGAGGTCTGGGACGGCCTCCTGTGGGCCGCCCGTCCCGCTCTTGTCGTCGCCGACGATGGTGAGGAGCTCGTGCACTGGTGCCCCGCAGGCGTGGTGGGCTGTTTCGCGACGAGCCGGTTCTTTCCTGGCCGCGAACGCCTCCCGCGTGAGGAGCGCCAGCTCGTTTCGCTCGCATCTCGACGGTGGCACTACCGAGGTGTCCCTGCTCGAGGGACGAGCCTGTCTTTCATCCGGGCCGGGCGTTGGGCAAGCGTTGCTGCCACCTGGTATGCCGACGGTCGCTTCGCGCACTGGTATGTGAACTTCCAGCTTCCCCTCCAAAGGTGGGCTCGTGGGTACGACACCCTCGACTTGGTCATCGACATCGTGGTGGCGCCGGACGGATCATGGACATGGAAGGACGAGGAACCCTTCCGGGCCGGCATCGAACGGGGCATCTTCGCTTCCGAAGTCGAGGAGGCGGTGAGGGTCGAAGCCCAGCGAGTGGAGCGGGAGATTGCAGCTCGGACGGGGCCCTTCAGCTCCAGTTGGTCGAGCTGGAGTGTCCCGGATGGGTGGGATGCACCAGAACTCCCTCACGACTTCGCGGGCCAAGTCGCGACGCCGCCTGGTTCGAGAGTCACGCTCTCTACGTGAAGGAGCTCACGTCGGACCGACTTCCGGATGGGACACTCTTCCTGCCGGACATGGACCCCGTCGCGGGAGTTCTCGTGATCGCTGGATCCAGCGGTCGCGTCGACAACAGCCGGGCCCGCTTGTTCGCTGAAGCCGGGTGCGCGGCCGCGACGTTGCGGTACTTCGGTGGCTCCGGCCAGGCGCCCGGCATCTGCGAGATCCCGCTCAAAACCTTTGTCTTAGCGCTGGATGTCCTGGTGGAGCACGCACCGAGCCGGCTCGGCATCGTGGGCACGTCCAAGGGAGCCGAAGCCGCGCTCGCGGTCGCCGTGCGCGACGCCCGAGTCAACGTCGTCGTCGGCTTCGCTCCGACCTCGGTGACGTGGGGGAACCTCGGCGCTGGCCACGACGGGAACCTCCGACCGCAGCGGTCGTCTTGGACATGGCAAGGCAAGCCGCTCCCGTTCGTCAACTACGACGATGACTGGCCAGTTCCACCGGAACCGATCGCGTACCGGCCGATGTACGAGCACAGCCTTCGTGTCGATCCAGTCCAAGCGGAGCGAGCGGCGCTTCGAGTCGAAGACTCCCCGGCACGCCTCGTTCTCGTCGCAGGCGACGACGATCAGCTCTGGCCGTCAGACCTCTTCGCCCGTCAGCTCGCCGAACGCCGACAGGGCCGAGATGTGGACATCATCATCGGGCGGGGCGCCGGGCACCACGCCCGTCTTCCCGGCGAACCCGCCGTCGAGCCATCCAGTGAGATGGCGCGGGGTGGCAACCCGAGCGCTGACGCCGCGCTCGGTGAACGTGCATGGCCGCAGATCCTCGAAGTGCTTCATTTCTGACCAGCGCGCGAAGCGCCGATAGCGCGGGCTTGGGCTGAACCGCTTGGCGTCGTTCGGCGCGGGCGATAGGTGCGACGTGCCGCTGGGGTGTGTCCGCGCGAGCCGGTGATCAATCGGTGCGGGTGCGTTCGCCGCGGCGTCAGGCGCCGAGCGGCAGTGTCATGTGTTCGCAGTCCATGGCACCATCTCGTCGCACCACGTCGATCATCACAGGAGCCAGCGCGTGACCACTACTGACCCACCGCGGTCGCACGACTTCGATGTCACCATCCGCCCTCAGGACGATCTGTTCGGCCACGTCAACGGCACCTGGGCTGCGACGGTGTCGATCCCGGAGGACCGTTCTGTCCACGGTTCCTTCGAAATACTGCGGGACGAGGCGGAGGCGAACGTGCGGGCGATCATCGAGGAGGCGGCGGCCTCTGAGGCACCTCGCGGCACTGAGCTGCAGCAGATCGGCGACCTGTACACCAGCTTCATGGACGAGGCGGCGGTCGAGGCCGCCGGGGCTGCCCCGCTGCGACCGCTCTTCGAACGCGTGGCGGCGATCCACGACCGGGAGGCGCTCGTCCAGCTCCTCGGCGAGCTCCTCCGTCTCGGTGTCGGAGGCCCGCTCTCGATGCACGTCGGCGTCGACAAGGGCAACCCGAGCCGGAACGTCCTGCACCTCTTCCAGAGCGGCCTCGGGCTGCCCGACGAGTCCTACTACCGGCTCGACGAGCACGAAGCGCTCCGTGTCGCCTACCGCTCGTCCATGATCGGCCTGATGGACCTCGCCGGCATCGGCGGCGGCGAGGAGGCAGATGCCGTGATCGGCCTGGAGACGCGGCTGGCGGACGCGCACTGGGATCGGACCGCCGTCCGCGATGCGGTGAAGACCTACAACCTGCGATCCGCAGACGAGCTGGAGGCACTGCTGCCGGTCGCGCCGCGGCTGTTCACGGCCGGCGGGATCACCGAGCAGGCATGGGCGGAGGTGGTGGTCGCCCAGCCCGACGTCGTCGAGGCGACCAGCCGCCTGCTCGAGGAGGTGGATCTGGACTCCTGGAAGCACTGGAGCAGCTGGCGGGTGCTCGCGTCCCAGGCGCCGTACCTCTCGAGCGCGTTCGTCGAGGCGCACTTCGACTTCTACGGCAGGACGCTCACCGGGGCTCCCCAGCTGCGTGAGCGGTGGAAGCGGGGCGTCGGGCTCGTCCAGGCGGTGCTCGGTGAGGCGGTGGGGAAGCGATACGTCGAGCGCCACTACCCGCCGAAAGCCGAGGCGCAGATGGCGCAGCTCGTGGAGAACCTCCTCGAGGCGTACCGGCGGCGCATCACTGACCTCGAGTGGATGGCGGACGAGACGCGGCAGCGGGCGCTCGCGAAGCTGGCGGCGTTCACCCCGAAGATCGGCAAGCCGGTGAAGTGGCGCGACTACTCGAGCCTCGAGGTCGACCCCCACGACCTCATCGGGAACATCCGCCGGGCCGACGCGTTCGCGTTCGAGTACCAGCTTGGCAAGCTTGAGGGCCCGGTGGACCGCAACGAGTGGCACATGACGCCGCAGACGGTGAACGCCTACTACAACCCGCCGATGAACGAGATCGTCTTCCCGGCGGCCATCCTGCAGCCGCCGTTCTTCGATCCAGACGTCGATCCGGCGTACAACTATGGCGCCATCGGTGCGGTGATCGGCCACGAGATCGGCCACGGCTTCGACGACCAGGGTTCTCGCTACGACGGTGATGGCACACTCCGGGACTGGTGGACGCCCGAGGACCGCGCGCGCTTCGACGTGAAGGTCAAGGCGCTGATCGAGCAGTACGACTGCCTGTCACCGCGAGGCCTCGACCCGAGGCACACGGTGAACGGCGGCCTCACCGTGGGCGAGAACATCGGGGACCTTGGCGGCGTGACGGTTGCCCACCACGCCTACCGGCTCAGCCTCGGAGCTAGCGGTGAGGATGCGCCCGTCATCGACGGGCTCACAGGCGACCAGCGCTTCTTCATCGGCTGGGCGCTCGTTTGGCGAGTGGTCCTCCGGGAGGCCTACGCGATCCAGCGCCTGTCGCTCGGTCCTCATTCTCCGCCGGAGTTTCGTGCGAATGCGGTTCGCAACGTCGACGCCTTCCACGACGCATTCGGTACCGCTCCCGGTGATGGCCTGTGGCTTGACCCGGAGCTGCGCGTCTCGATTTGGTAGCGGGTGGCCCCCCGAGGTGCCCGCTTGGGATGGCGCTCCTCGGTCACTGACGCTGCGCGTAGCTTCCGTCGCAGGAGCGGCAGGCGGATTGGGGGAGGCCGGTCACCGGAGGCCCTGGCCGCTGGTGAACACGGAGACGTCGACCTCGTCGGTCTTCGACCATCGATTTCCAGCGTCGTCGATGGCGCCTGCCGGCTCGATGAGGGCATCGAGGGGTCGCGCCAGGACCTCCTGCTCAGGACGGAGCAGGTAGAGGTCGGTGTGGTGGTAGCCATCCTCCTCCCGACCTTTCTGCCCGACCCCCAGCCGATCGAGCTCATGCTGGACGTAGAGGCGTTCTTCGGTGTCGGCGAAACGTCGTTGCGGGAAGGTGGCCTCGTCGAGGCGCTCGGTCACGAGGCCGTGCGCGGCGCCCGCGTCCACGATCGGGGCGAAGTCGACCCATCGCAGGCACAGCACGGCGAGGCGCGGGCTGCGGGCGCAGCGCAGGACGCGGTCGATCGTCCGATCGGTGATGTAGCCGATCCCACCCGATACGGTGATCAGGTCGGCATCGCGGAGCTCGCGGGCGAGCGCCGGTGAGGGGTCGCTCCCCTCGAGATCCTCCGCGAATCCCGCGTCGAGGATGCCTGCCGCGGTCGCGTAGGAGATCGCGGGAGCCGAGCTGTCGACCCCGCTGACCCGGGTGGGGTCGACTCGCCGGTGCGTGGCATACCACTCCTGGTCGAGAGCGAGGAGCTCCGCGCTCTCGAGGTCGTCGACCGGCGGATCGCAGTAGTGCCGGATGATCTCGTCGAACTCCAGGTCGTGCTTGAGCACGGTGGCGTTGACGCCGTAGGAGCAGCACAGGTCGACGACGCGCGAGTTTGGGCCCGCAGCGAACGCATCAGCGAGTTGACCGAAGACAGCGCCGCTGTGCGCGGGGATCTGGTAATCGTGCTCGCTCAGGGTCGAGTAGTACCGGCGAGGATCAGGCGAGGTGTAGATCTCGTCGAAGTCTGCCTTGGCCAAGGTGGCCCCCCTGCGATGGCGGCCGGTGAACGGCCGAGCCGCTCAGCCGAGTCCGGCGAGGAACCGCGAAGCGTGGACGATGGTGCCGTCGAAGTAGTTCGAGTGGGTGCTTCGGATCGTGTCGATCGAATCTGAGGCGATGAGGACCACTTCGACTCGTGCCTTGTCGCGGTATGTCTCCTCGCACGCCGAGTAGGCGCGGACAGCCGCCTCGGAGTTGCCACCGAAGTCGATTTGCTCGGTGAGCTCGCCAGTCTCGTGGTCGAAGACGAGCAAGAAATGCACAAGATCCCTTGCCATGCGGATCACGCTACACCCGTGGCCGTCAGGTTGGGCGGTCGGCAAGTGAGATCATAGAAAGGCGTCGGCGGCCGCACGGCGTCGCGTGATCTCTTGCTCCAGGCTGCTCGGGACCGACTCTCCTCGCTCTTCGAGCGCCATGGCCTCGCTGATGAGCTGGAGCAGGATGAGCACCTCAACTGGGCCGCGTCCGCTCTTGAGATCAACATCGAGCCGACCGCCCAGCCGTTCCACCGTCACGGCCCAGTCGTGTTGAGCCGGAGTGCGCAGCTGGACCTCGATGCGCCTGTCGTCGTACAGAACGATCACGTGCAGACCTCTGTAGCCGGAGCCGGACGCTCGATGTAGTCCTTGGTCGACGTCTGGCGCTTCCGAAGCGTGGAGTTCTTCGTGACTGCGTAGACGGCTGCGACCGTAGGCAGGACCGCACGGCAACCGCCGATGTCCTGCATGTTGGCCAGGCTCATCGTGGGCTCCCGCTTGAGCTTGTCAAGGATGGTCGGCAGGCGCTTCAGTCGTTGTGACACATGAGGCGCGTACCCGGCGGTGCGCACCATCGATCGAACGCCCATCCCCGCCTTGGTGAGCGGGTAGGCGTGAGCAGCCCGGAAATCCTGGATGACCAGGATGGCGTTCCGGATCTTGGCCGGGTTCTTCTCGCGGCCATCGAGGTAGTAGCGGAGCGTCTTGCCCGCCCGATTCACCTGCGACGTGCTGTACTCCAGCTCCTGTCGCGGCATCATCGAGACGCTACTCGCAGCCTCGCCGTCGACGACACGAAAACCGCCTCTGAGCAGGAGCAATGCCATGCAGGTGCACCTCGTCGACGGGACCTACGAGCTGTTCCGACACTTCTACGCCATGCCTTCGCGCACCAACGCCGACGGCGAGGAGGTTGCGGGGGTGCGGGGTGTGCTGGGCTCCGTGCTCGGGATGCTGGAGGAGGGCGCCACCCACCTGGGGGTGGCGTGCGACACGGTCATCGAGTCGTGGCGCAACGACCTGTGGCCCACCTACAAGGACGGCAGCGGGATCGACGAGGAGCTCCACGCCCAGTTCCCCATCCTCGAGGAGGCTCTGGCGGCGGCGGGGTTCACGGTGTGGGGGATGGTCGCCGACGAGGCCGACGACGCCCTGGCTGCCGCCGCCCGGGTGGCGGCTGACGACGAGCGGGTGGAGCGCGTCTTCATCTGCACGCCCGACAAGGACCTCGGACAGTGCGTGGGCGGCAAGGTCGTGCAGCTCGACCGGCGCAAGGGTGCCCTGCTCGACGCCGGCGCCATCGTCGAGAAGTTCGGTGTTTCGCCGGCGTCGATCCCCGACTACCTGGCCCTTGTCGGTGACACCGCCGATGGCTTCCCCGGGCTCCCGGGGTGGGGCGCCAAGTCGGCTGCCGCCGTCCTGGCCCGCTACGGCCACCTGGAGGACATCCCCGACGCTCCCGGGCAGTGGGAGGTGTCGGTGCGCAGCTCGCCCAAGCTCGCCGCGACCCTCGCCGCCCACCGGGACGAGGCGATGCTGTTCCGCACCCTGGCGACCCTGCGGACCGACTGCGATGTCGGCACGGTCGACGTCTGGCGCTGGACCGGCCCGACCGATGCCCTCCCCGCAGTGGCGGCGCGCCTCGACGACCTTCGCCTCGTCGACCGGGTCGGGCGCCTGGCCGCCCGTCGGCGCTGACCCCGAGCCCTTTGGTGGCCTCCCGGAGGGCTCCGGTAGCCTGCCGATCGTGACCGAGCACCCCCTGAGAGAGCGCCTCGAGGAGCTGGCCAAGCGCAAGGAGGCCGCCCTCCACGCCGGCTCCGAGCGATCCGTCGAGCGGCAGCACGCCAAGGGCAAGATGCTCGCCCGCGAGCGGATCGAGTACCTCCTCGACGACGGCTCGTTCCACGAGCTCGACATGCTGGCCCGCCACCGGGCCCACGGCATGGGCCTCGAGGACGAGCGTCCCTACACCGACGGAGTGATCACGGGGTGGGGGACGATCGACGGGCGCAAGGTCTTCCTGTTCTCGCAGGACTTCACCGTCTTCGGCGGTGCCCTCGGTGAGGTCTTCGCCGAGAAGATCCACAAGGTGATGGACCTGGCCCAGTCGGTCGGTGCCCCGTTCATCGGGCTCAACGACGGCGCCGGTGCCCGCATCCAGGAGGGCGTGGTCTCCCTCGCCTCCTACGGCGGGATCTTCTACCGCAACGTGCAGAGCTCGGGTGTGGTGCCCCAGATCAGCGTGATCCTCGGCCCCTGCGCCGGCGGGGCGGTCTACAGCCCGGCGCTGACCGACTTCATCTTCATGGTGCGCGAGTCGTCGCACATGTTCATCACCGGCCCCGACGTGGTGAAGACCGTCACCGGCGAGGACGTCACCCTCGAGGAGCTCGGCGGTGCCATGACGCATGCCTCGAAGTCGGGCGTGGCGACCTACGTGGCCTCCGACGAGAAGGCCTGCCTCGACCAGGTCCGCTACCTCGTGAGCTTCCTGCCCTCGAACAACCTCGAGGAGCCTCCGGCGTTCGCCCCCACCGACGATCCCGAGCGGCGCTGTCCCGAGCTGATCGACCTCATGCCCGACAGCCCCAACAAGCCGTACGACATGGTGAAGGTCATCGAGGCCGTCTTCGATGACGGGGAGTTCTTCGAGTACTACGCCCACTGGGCCAAGAGCATCGTCTGCGGCTTCTCCCGCCTCGACGGGCGGGTCGTCGGCATCGTCGGCAACCAGCCGCAGATCCTCGCCGGCGTGCTCGACATCGAGTCGTCGGAGAAGGCGGCCCGCTTCGTCCGGACCTGCGACGCCTTCAACATCCCGCTGGTGACCTTCGTCGACGTGCCCGGCTTCCTGCCCGGCGTCGACCAGGAGTACGGCGGCATCATCCGCCACGGCGCCAAGCTGCTCTACGCCTACTGCGAGTCGACCGTCCCCCGGATCCAGGTCATCACCCGCAAGGCCTACGGCGGCGCCTACGTGGTCATGAACTCCAAGTCGATCGGCGCCGACCTCGCCTACGCCTGGCCCTCCGCCGAGCTCGCCGTCATGGGCCCCTCGGGCGCCGTCGACATCGTGTACCGCCGCGAGCTGCAGCAGGCGTCCGACCCGGTCGTACGCCGGGCCGAGCTGGTCGACGAGTACACCGAGCGCTACGCCAACCCGTACAACGCGGCCGAGCGCGGCTACATCGACGACGTCATCGACCCTGCCGAGACGCGGGTCAAGCTCATCGCCGGCCTCGACATGCTGCGCTCGAAGCGCGAAGAGCTCCCGAAGCGCAAGCACGGGAACGTGCCGCTGTAGTGGCGGTCCGGCCCACCCCCACCGACGAGGAGCTCGCCGCCATCATGGCGGCCGTCGAGCTCAGCTGGCCGCGGCCGGTGATCGTCGCCGACCCCGCCGGCCCCGCGGGGGCGACCCCCGCGTGGCGCTTCTCCGGCCGCTGGTGGCGCCGGCCCATCCCGGTGCGCCGCGACCGGCCCTGGGCGTAGTCCAAACCCCGGACCCGGGCCTGAGGCGAGCCGTCCTCCGTCGTTCGGCCGCCGCCCCCGGACGGCTCCGCGGTGCCGGGATGCCCGCCGCTCCGTCTACGGTCACCGGTGTGACCCTCGAGCTCACCACCGTGGCCGATGACGAGGCCGTCGCCTTCGACGGGGTGGAGGTCGTCCACGTCATCGGCTTGGAGCCCGGCAGCCACCACGAGGTGGCGGGACTGTCGTTCCGCACCCTCGACCGGCCGCCCGGCGAGCGCCTCGCCACCGTGGCGGCGGTCAACGACGTCCACTTCGGAGAGGAGGTGGCCGGGGTGCTCGGAGGCCGTTCCACCGCTCCCACCTTCAGCGTCGAGCCGGGCGAGACCCCCTACCCCGAGGTCATGAACCGGGCGGCGGTGGCGGAGATCTCGGCCGTCGACCCCGACGTCGTGGTGGTCAAGGGCGACCTCACCGCAGACGGCACCCTCGACCAGGTCCAAGCGTTCCACGACTGCTACGGGTCGGCCTTCGGAGAGCAGCTCATCTGGATCCAGGGGAACCATGAGTCGTACCACGAGGTCGAGATCGGCTCGCCCTCGGTCCAGGAGGTTGCCCTCCCGGGCGTCACCCTTGCGGTGCTCGACACCAGCCTCCCGCGCCTGCCCACCGGCGGCGTCTCCGACGACCAGCTCGAGTGGCTCGACGAGCTGGCGAGCCGTGCCGACCGGCCCGTGCTCGTCTTCGGCCACCACCACGCGTGGGACCCGGGGAGCCGCACCCGAAGCCCGACCTACTTCGGGATCAACCCCGACGACTCCGAGCGGCTGGTCGAGGTCGTGGCGCGCCGGCGTTCGATCGTGGGCTACCTCGCCGGTCACACCCACCGCAACCGCGTGCGGCGCTTCCAGGCGACGGGCGAGGTGCCCTGGGTCGAGGTGGCGTGCGTCAAGGACTTCCCCGGGGCGTGGGCCGAGTACCGGGTCTTCGAGGGCGGCATCCTCCAGGTGTTCCGCCGGATCTCCGCTCCCGAGGCCCTCGAGTGGTCGGAGCGCACACGTGGCATGTTCGAGGGCCTCTACCCGGAGTACGCCTTCGGCGAGCTCGGTGACCGCTGCTTCGCCTTCCCCACGCGATGACCCCCGGGGCGGGCCCGGGGACGACGGCGGGCAAGTCGGACCACCCGCTGCCGCTCGCCGACCTGCGGGTGATCGACTGCTCGACGGTGGTGGCGGGTCCGGGCTGTGCCCGCTACCTGGCCGACTTCGGGGCCGACGTCATCAAGGTGGAGCGGCCCGACGGGGGTGACACCACGCGCGTCATGGGATGGCGCGACCCGTCCGACGGCGTAGCGCTGTGGTGGAAGCTCGCGGGGCGGGGCAAGCGCGCCGTGACGCTCGACCTGAAGGACCCCGACGGCCTCGCCGCCATGCGTCGGCTGTGCGCCGGCGCCGACGTCCTCGTCGAGAACTTCAGGCCCGGCACGCTCGAGCGTCTCGGCCTGGCGCCCGACGACCTCATCGCCGCCAACCCGCGCCTGGTCGTCACCCGGGTGAGCGGCTTCGGTCAGGACGGCCCGTACGCGTCCCGGCCCGGCTTCGCCACCCTCGCCGAGGCGATGTCCGGCTTCGCCGCGATCAACGGCGAGCCCGAGGGCTCCCCGCTCCTCCCGCCGATCGCGCTCACCGACGAGGTCACGGCACTGGTCGCGGCCTTCGCCACCATGGTCGCTGTCCACTCCGGTCAGGGACAGGTCGTCGACGTCAACCTGCTGGAGTCGCTCTTCCAGCTCATGGGGCCGCTGATCTCCGCCCACCACCTCCTGGGTTACCGCCAGCCGCGCCTGGGCTCGGGCATCCCCTACAGCGTCCCGCGGGGCACCTACCGCACCGCCGACGGGCACTGGGTGGCGATCTCCACCTCGGCCGAGTCGGTCGCCGCCCGCGTCATGGCCCTGGTGGGCGCCGGCGACGACGATCGCTTCGCCACCTTCGACGGCCGGATCGAGCACCGCGAGGAGGTCGACGCCCTCGTGGGGGGCTGGGTCGGCGCCCGGCCCGTCGACGAGGTCATGGCCGCCTTCGCCGAGGCCGAGGCGGCCATCGCCCCGGTGATGACCATGGCCGACATCGCCGAGGATCCCCACTACCGGGCGCGGGGCTCGATCGCGGAGGTGGACGGCGTCCCCATGCAGGGCCTCGTCGCCCGCCTCTCGGCCACCCCCGGTCGCATCCGGTGGGCGGGCCGGCCCCTCGGCGCCGACACCGACGATGTCCTTGCCGAGCTCGACGATGGCGCGGAGGGGTCTCAGGGCACGTGAGCCCCCACCGGGTGTGCCGGCATCTACCAGCCGGCGCCCGCGGTGATCCCGTCGGCTCAGCCGGCGCCGGCGAGGGCGGCGAAGGTGCTGAGCACGACGCTGACGCCCCGCATGTCGCCGGTGGTGCCCTCACCCATCCGGTTCATGACGTAGGCAATGGTGAGGCGGGCGTCGAGGTCGTTGACCACGAGCGACCCTCCCCAGCCTCCCCAGAAGCACGTCCGGGGGTTGGGGCTGAGCGGGGTGTGGGGGGAGTTGAGCCCGTACCCGGTGCCCAGCCGCAGGGGGATCCCGAGGACGAGGTCGACGCCGTCGGCCTGCACCTCGAACACTGCGTCACAGCCCGCCTCGGACAGGAGGCGCACCCCCCGGGCCTCGCCACCGCAGGACAGCACCGACTGGACCAGCGCCACCGACCGGGCATTGCCGTGTCCGCCGGCGGCCGGGATCTCGGCCCGCCGCCAAGCCTCCTCCCAGGACTCCTCGGCGCCGATGGCGGGGTTGGAGAGGGCGCGGGCGGTCATGCCGCCGGCCGCACCACCGGTGAGGCTCGGGTTCGGTTGGGGGACCACTCGTGCCACCCGGGCGTCGTGCTCGGGTGGCAGTCCGATGTGGAAGTCGGCGCCGAGGGGGCGGGCGACCTCCTCGGCGAAGAACGTTCCGAGCGACCGCCCGCTCACCCGTCGGACGACCTCGCCCACCAGGTAGCCCTGGGTGACGGCGTGGTAGCCGGAGGCGGTCCCCGGCTCCCACCAGGGCGCCTGGGCGGCGAGGAGCGAGGTGGCGCGCTCCCAGTCGTAGAGGACCTCTGGCCCGACCGGCTCCTCCCAGCCCGGGAGGCCGGCGGTGTGGCCAAGCAGGTGGGCGACGGTCACGCCCTCCTTGCCGGCGGCGGCGAACTCGGGCCAGTACGTGGCGACCGGCGCGTGCAGGTCGATCTCGCCCTGGTCGGCCAGGATCAGCGCGCAGAGGGCGGTCATGGTCTTGGTCGTTGACCAGACGTTGGTGATCGTGTCGCGCTCCCACGGCGTGGTGCGGGCCTCGTCGGTGTGGCCGCCCCAGAGGTCGACCACCAGCTCTCCGCCGAGGGTGACGGCTACCGAGGCGCCGACCTCGAGCCCCTGGTCGAAGTTGGACGCGAAGGCATCGCGCACCATCGTGAACCGGTCGTCGCACTTCCCGTGCACCTCTGCCATCGCCGTCTCCTCTGCTCGCGGCTGAAGGGGCGACGCTAGTGCGACCGGGCTAGCTGTCTGCGAGGGCGATCTCGATGCGCGAGGTGGCCCACATGCGGGCGTCGGTGAGGGCAGCTTCGGCGCCGGCGACCACCTCCGCGGCCTTTAGGCCGTGGGCGGGGTAGCACGCCACCCCCGCCCAGATGATGACGTCGCTGCTGACGCCGCGGCGCATCCGCTCGATGGTCCACACGGCGCCGTCCTCCGGGGTCTCCTCCAGGATCAGGCCGAAGCCCCCGTCGTCGAGCCGGCACGCCGTGTCGGACTCCCGCAGGCCGAGGAGGAGCACCTCGGTCACCCGCTGGGCGGTGGCCGTGGAGGGGCGGCCCGGCCGGCCGCGCTCGGCCACGGCGATCAGGGCGAGGGAGGTCGGGCGCAGGAGCCGCCGTGCCATCGCCACGCGGGTCGGGAAGGCGGCCCGGAGGAATACCTCATCGAGCAGCCCGGTCTCGGGATCGATGATCGCCGCCGTGTTCACCCTCTCACGATCGGCGCGAAGAGGCTACGAGTGAGGTGATCTCGTCCATGATCTTCACGAGCTCGAAGTCCTTGGGCGTGTAGACCGCTGCCACGCCGGCCGCCAGCATCCTCGGGCGGTCGGCCTCGGGGATGATCCCGCCCACTACGACGGGCGCCTCGACCCCTGCTTCGCGCACCAGGCGGACGACATCGGGTACCAGCTCGAGGTGCGAGCCGGAGAGGATCGACAAGCCGATCACGTCGACGTCCTCGTCGCGCGCCACCGCGGCGATCTGCTCGGGGGTCAGCCGGATGCCCTGGTAGACGACCTCCATACCGGCGTCCCGGCCGGCCACGGCGATCTGCTCGGCGCCGTTGGAGTGCCCGTCGAGGCCGGGCTTGGCCACGAGGAAGCGGGGTGGCCCCCCGGGCAGGGACTTGACCCGCTCGGCGACTGCGGCCAGGCCGCCGATCCCGTGGCCGACGGCAGCGGCCACGCCGGTGGGGGCGCGGTATTCGCCGAAGACCTCCCGCAGCACGTCGGACCACTCGCCGGTGGTGCCCCCGGCGTGGGCCAGGTCAATGGTGGCCGGCATGATGTTCTCGTCGCTGGCGGCCACGCGAGCCAGCTCGTCGAGCGAGCGCTTCACCGCGTCGGCGTCGCGCTTCGTGCGCCAGGCGACCACGTCGTCGACCATGGCCTGCTGCACCCCGGCATCGACCTTGAGGATGTTCTCCTCGCCGCCGAGGGGCGAGTCAGCCGTCTCGGTGAAGGCGTTGACGCCCACCACCTGGAGGTCGCCGGACTCGAGGCGGCGCATGCGCTCGGTGTGGGACGAGACCAGCCGCCCCTTGAGCTCGTCGATCGCCTCGAAGGCCCCGCCGAGCTCGAGCACGTCGTCGAGCTCGGCCTGGGCGGCGTCGCGGAGCTCGGCCGTCTTGGCCTCGATGACCGTGGAGCCGTCGAAGATGTCGTCGTACTCGAGCAGGTCGGTCTCGTAGGCGAGCACCTGCTGGAGGCGCAGCGACCACTGCTGGTCCCATGGGCGGGGGAGGCCAAGGGCCTCATTCCAGGCGGGGAGCTGCAGCGACCGGGCCCGGGCGCTCTTGGAGAGGGTGACGCCGAGGGCTTCGAGCACGATCCGCTGCACGTTGTTCTCGGGCTGGGCTTCGGTGAGGCCGAGGGAGTTCACCTGCACGCCGTAGCGGAATCGCCGCAGCTTCGGGTCGGTGACGCCGTAGCGCTCCTCGCAGATCCGGTCCCACATCTGGGTGAAGGCCCGCATCTTGCAGGTCTCCTCCACGAAGCGGATCCCGGCGTTGACGAAGAACGAGATGCTCGCCACGACGGCCGGGAAGCGGTCCTCGGCAACCTGGCCCGACTCCCGCACCGCGTCGAGCACGTCGATGGCGGTGGCGAGGGAGTAGGCGATCTCCTGCACTGGCGTGGCGCCCGCCTCCTGGAGGTGGTAGCTGCACACGTTCATCGGGTTCCACTTGGGGATCCACTCGGCGCAGAAGGCGATCATGTCGACGATCAGGCGGCGGCTCGGCAACGGCGGGAAGATGTAGGTCCCCCGCGACAGGTACTCCTTGACGATGTCGTTCTGAGTGGTGCCCCGCAGCGCCTTGCTCTGCACCCCTTGGTCTTCGGCGTTGGCCACGTAGAGGCCGAGCAGCCACGCGGCGGTGGCGTTGATCGTCATCGAGGTGTTCATCTCGCCTGCGGGGATGCCCTCGAGGAGCTGCTCCATGTGGCCGAGGTGGGTCACCGGTACGCCGACCTTGCCGACCTCGCCCTTGGCCAGGATGTGGTCGGGGTCGTAGCCGGTTTGGGTCGGCAGGTCGAAGGCGATCGACAGGCCGGTCTGGCCTTTCGCCAAGTTCATCCGGTAGAGCTCGTTCGACGCCCGGGCCGAGGAGTGGCCCGAGTAGGTGCGCATCAGCCAGGGACGGTCACGGTCGGCCATGGCACCATCGTCCCCCGCAGGACGAGGTGCTGTCACATGCGGGTTCGTGGTCGAGTCGCAGGGTCAGGTGAAGGCCTCTGGAAGCGGCCGGCTGAGGGCATCGGCGAGGAGCTCGAGATAGCGGGGGCGGGGGATGTCGACCGCGCCGAGGGACTCGAGGTGCGGCGTCGTCCACTGCACGTCGAGGACCACGCCCCCACCCTCGCGGAGGAGTGAGACCAGGCGCACGAGCGCGACCTTCGAGGCGTCGGCCGTTCGGTGGAACATCGACTCGCCGGCGAAGAGGCCGCCGATGGCGATCCCGTAGAGGCCGCCCACCAGGTCGTCGCCCCGCCACGCCTCCACGCTGTGGGCCCATCCCAGCTCGTGCAGGCGCACGTAGGCCTCCGCCACCTCGTCGGTGATCCATCGACCTTCACGGTTCGGCGCGGCGCACCCGGCGACCACCTCGTCGAAGGCGGTGTCGACCCGCACCTCGAGGTCTCGGCACGACCGGCGCAGCGACCGGCTCACGCGAAGCCCGTCGAGGGGCAGGACCGCCCGCGGGTCGGGCGACCACCAGCCGAGCGCCTCGTCGCGCCGGCCCACGTCCACGGGCATGGGGAAGAGGCCCGACCGGTAGGCGGCCAGGATCGTGCCCGGCTCGAGGTCACCGCCGATGCCCACCAGACCGTGGGGGTCGGCCTCGGTCGCCGGGGGCAGCACCCAGATGGAGGGTTCCGGCTCGGTCGGTGTCACGGACCAAGTGGCCTCGGCCGCAGGCGGAGTCCGCTCAACCGCGCCAGAGCGGGTGACGGGGCCCGCTCACCCGTAGTCGTAGAACCCGGCGCCCGACTTCCGGCCCAGCTGGCCGGCGGCGACCATGCGGCGCAGCAGCGGCACGGCGGCGTAGTTCGGGTCGCGGAACTCGTCGTAGAGGGCGTCGAGGATGGCGAGGGAGGTGTCGAGGCCGACGAGGTCGAGCAGGGCGAGCGGGCCCATCGGGAAGTTGCAGCCGCCCTTCATGGCTGTGTCGATGTCGTCGCGGCTGGCGGTGGCCGTCTCCAGCATCCGCACGGCGTTGTTCAGGTAGGGGAACAGCAAGGCGTTGACCACGAAGCCGGCGCGGTCCTTGACCTCGACCGGTGACTTGCCGCAGGTCTCGGCGAAGGCCCGGACGGCGTCGATGGTCTCGTCGGAGGCGGTGAGCGGCCGGACGATCTCGACGAGGCTCATCATGGGCGCCGGGTTGAAGAAGTGCACGCCGCACACCTGCTCGGGTCGCCCGGTCTGGACGGCCATCTCGACCACCGGGAGGGTGGACGTGTTGGTGGCGATGATGGCGCCGGCCTTGCAGATGCCGTCGAGCTCGGCGAAGAGCTCGGTCTTGACGGCGAGGTCCTCGACGACCGACTCGATCACCAGGTCGCAGTCGGCGAGGTCGGACAGCGAGGACGTGGCCGTGACCCGCCCGAGGATCTCGTCGCGCTCGGTGGCCTCGAGACGACCCTTGTCGACCTGCTTGGCCAGCGACTTCGTCAGCCGGGCCACCATGTCGTCAGCGCTCTCCTGCTTGCGGGAGCGGAGCACCACCTGGTGGCCGGCACGCGCCGCGACCTCGGCGATGCCCGACCCCATGATCCCCGACCCGATGATGCCCACGCGTTCGATCGCCATGAAGAGGTACGTTACCCGGGGGGCGGGAAGAGGTCCGAACCTGGGCGCCTCGGCGCGCCGACGTCCGTCTGGAGGGGTCCGAGCTGTGGAGATCGAGTCCACCGAGCGCGCCGGCTTTCCCGTGGTGACCGTCTACGGCTCCCTGGACGACGCCCTCGGCGAGGGCGCGACCAGGTGAGCGGCCCCGGCCCGCTGGCGCTCGTCGGAGGGGGGGAGTGGCGCGACGGATCCACCGTCGACGCCGAGCTCCTCGAGGCGAGCGGCGCCTCTGAGGTCCTGGTCCTGCCGACCGCGGCGGCCTACGAGCATCCCGACCGCGCCGTCGCCGTGGCCCGGGCGTGGTTCGGAGGCATCGGTGCCGAGGTGCGAGGCCTCGAGGTGCTGCAGCGCAGCGACGCCCTCGATCCCGACCACGTCGCGGCGGTGGCGGGCGCCCGCTTCATCTATCTAGGCGGAGGCTCCCCCCTCCACCTCCGGTCGGTGCTGAAGGACAGCCCGGTCCTCGAGGCGATCCGGTCGGCCTGGCAGGACGGCGCCGTCCTGGCGGGTTCGTCGGCCGGCGCCATGGCGCTGTGCGACCCCATGATCGACCCCCGTGGCGGCGCCTTCACCGTGGGGCTGGGCCTCGTCGTCGGCCTGGCGGTGCTGCCCCACGCCGACAGCCGGGTGGCCGACGAGCACCGCCGGACGCTCGAGCTCGCCGAGCCCACCACCTGCGTGGTGGCGCTGCCGGAGCGCACAGCGGTGGTTCGCGGCCCCGACGGCACCTGGCGGGCGGCCGGCGCCGACCCTGGCGAGGTGCGGATCTTTCGGGCCGGCGAGGTGGTCGGGCTCGACGACCTGCCCTAGCGAGGGGGTCTCAGCCCTCGCGCGCTTGGATGTCCACGGACCGGATGGTGACCACCTCGGTCGGTGTGCCGCTGTCGCTGCCCCGCTCCTCGATCGCCTCGACGACGTCCATCCCGTCGATCACCCGCCCGAACAGCGAGTAGTGGGGTGGGAGGGTGGCGCCGTGCTCGCCGGTGACGATGAAGAACTGCGCGCTTCCGCTGTCGGCGCCCTGGCCTGTCTGGGCCTGGTAGCGGTTGGCCATGGCGACGGAGCCGATCTCGTAGGTCCCTGGCTCGGGGAGCTCGTCGGGGATCGTGTAGCCGATGTCGCCGGTGCCCGGCGGGTCGCCCACTGGGTCTCCGCCCTGGGCGACGAAGTCGGGGATGACGCGGTGGAACGTGGTGCCGTCGTAGGCGGCCCAGCGGGCCAGGTTCACGAAGTTGTTCACCGTGCCCGGTGCGCCGTCCTGGTCGAGGTCGATGGTGATCTCGCCGAGGTCGGTGGTGATCACCGCCACGTAGCCGACGTCGTCGGCGATGCAGCGCTGCGGGGCGTCGTCGAAGCGGACCACCGGCTCGGGCGGCTTCTCGTCGGGGGCGCACTCGCCGGTGCCGTAGGCGAACGGCATCGCTCCGGCGGGCGGCGCCGTCGTCTCCTGCGCCGTGGTGGTGCCGTCGCTGCCGGCCGGGTCGCCATCGGGTGGGGGCGTCGTGTCGGTGGTGCCCGTGGTGTCGGTGTCGACGGCGGTGCCGGCGTCGTCGTCGCCCCCTCCGACGAGGACCACGAGCAGCCCGAGGATCACCACCGCGGCCAGCGCCGCGCCGGCGATCGTCAGATGGCGTCGTCGGGGGTCGTCGATCGGGCCGGGTTCGGTCGTCACCTCAGGAGATTCCGACGAGGTCGACCACGAAGATGAGCGTCTCCTCCGGCCCGATCGCCGGCGGGCTGCCCTGGGCGCCGTAGGCGAGGTCGGAGGGGATGATGAGCTGGCGGCGGCCGCCGACCCGCATGCCCTCGAGGCCCTCGTCCCACCCGCGGATCACCCGGCCGGCACCGAGCTCGAAGGGGAACACCTGGCCGCGGTTCCAGGAGGAGTCGAACTCCTCCCCGGTGCTGAAGGAGACCCCGACGTAGTGCACCTCGAGCGTGTCGCCCGCCGTCGCCTCTTGGCCGTCGCCCTCCTCGAGGTCCTCCACCACCAGGTCGGTGGGGGGGTCGCCGTCGGGGACTTGGACCTCGGGCTTGTCGGCGGGGTCGACGGTGTCGGTCGTCGCCGGCTCCTCGGTGGTGGTGGTGCCGTCACCGGCCTCGGTGGTGCCCTCGTCGTCGCCGGCGCGACCAGCGAGGAGGACGAGCACGGCGAAGACGGCGAGGGTGGCCACGGCCGCGGTGACGAGGCGGCGCCGGCGCTGCGCCCGGACCGCAGCGGCCCGCTCGGCCTCGAGCCGGGCCTGACGGCCTTCCTTCTTGCGCTGGCGCTTCTCGGTTCCCATGGGCGAAGAACCATAGGCGGGACCAGAGGGCGGGCCGCCGTCAGCTTCCAGTTCCTGCCGTTTCCGTCCTACGCTGGCCTCTCGGCGGCGGCAGATGCGAGAGGGAGTGCGCACATGACCGACACGCGACCCGACGACGACATCGACGATGCCTCGCGCGCCGTCGGCGCCCGTCTTCGTTCGGTCCGCCATCAGCGCGGCCTGTCGCTCGACGAGGTCGAGCGCACCTCAGGGGGGCGATGGAGCGCCTCGGCGGTGGGCGCCTACGAGCGGGGCTTCCGGAACCTCAGCCTGCCGCGGCTGCGTGACCTGGCCGACTACTACAGCGTGCCGATCCAGGTGCTTCTCGAGGAACCGTCGTCGCCCTCCCGGGCGGCTCGGCCCGGTGCCCCGTCGGTGTCGCTCGACCTCGTCGCCCTGGATGCGTCCGACGCCGAGGAGCTGGGCTCGACGGCAGCCTTCGCCCGCCTGGTCGTCGAGCGCCGGGGTGACTGGAACGGTCGTGTCCTCACCATGCGCGCCGACGACGTGCGGGCGCTGGCGTGGGGGATGGGCCTCGACGAGGCCGCGTACCTCACCGTGCTCGAAGGCCACGGCGTGGTGATCACCGACGTCCGCGGCTTCCTCGAAGCCGCCGGGGGTCCGCCCGCCGGCGGGTAGCGTCGGGCTCGCATGAGCCTGGTGGTGATGAAGTTCGGAGGCACGTCGGTCTCCGATCCCGACCGCATGCGCGCCGTGGCAGACCACGTGGCGCGCACCCGCCGTCGCGGCACCGAGGTCGTGCTGGTCGTCAGCGCCATGGGAAAGGAGACCGACGACCTCCTCCGCCTGGCCGGTCAGGTCACCAGCCGCCCCGCTGGCCGGGAGATGGACATGCTCATCACCGCCGGGGAGCGCAAGGCGTCGGCCCTGATCTGCATGGCCCTGCACGAGATCGGTGTCGGCGCAGAGAGCTTCACCGGCAGCCAGGCGGGCTTCATCACCGACACCACGCACACCAACGCCAAGATCATCGAGGTCCGGGGCGACCGGGTCCGCCGGGCGCTGTCCGAGGGCAAGGTCCCGGTGGTCGGCGGATCGCAGGGCGTCAGCACCGCCTTCGACGTCACCTTCCTCGGCCGCGGCGGCTCCGACACCACCGCGGTTGCTCTGGCCAAGGCGCTCGGGGCCGAGAGCTGTGAGCTCTACACCGACGTGAGCGGCGTCTACACCGCCGATCCCCAGGTGGTCGACGATGCTCGTCGCCTCCCGTTCATCTCGTTCGACGAGCTGCTCGAGCTGACCGCCATGGGCTGCCCGAAGCCGGCCATGCGCTCGGTCGAGTTCGCCCGCCGCCACGGCGTGTCCCTGCACGTCCGATCATCGTTCACCTGGGAGCCCGGCACCCGGGTCCAGGAGGAGGACACCGACATGGAGCAGTCCGTCGTCACCGCCGTCACCTACGACGACTCCGAAGCGAAGGTCACGGTGCTCGATGCCCCCGACCGCCCCGGCGTCGCCGCTCGGCTGTTCCGGTCACTCGCCGACTGCGACGTCAACATCGACATGGTCGTGCAGAACGTGTCGGAGCACGGCGCCACCGACATCTCCTTCACCGTGCCCCACGCCAACCTCGACACGGCCCGCGAGGTGTGCGAGGCGCTCAGCGCCGAGATCGGTGCCCAGTCGGTGGTGACCGACCCCGGCATCGCCAAGGTGTCGATCATCGGTGCCGGGATGAAGAGCCACCCCGGCGTCACCGCCACCATGTTCGAGGTCCTCGCCGCTGCCGACATCAACATCGAGATGATCTCGACGTCACCGATCCGCGTCACCTGCGTGGTGCGCTCGGACCGGGCAGAGGAGGCTCTGCTCGTCCTCCACGACGCCTTCGAGCTGTCGGGCCCGGTCCCCACGACCTCCTAGCGCATACCGGCTCTGTTCCCGAACCGGTCGGCCGGTACCCTCGTGGCCATGTCGGTGAACGTCGGGATCGTCGGTGCGACCGGGCTGGTCGGGGGGGTGGTGCGCTCGGTGCTCGCCGAGCGGGGCTTCCCCGTGGACCGCCTGCGGCTCCTGGCGTCGGCCCGCTCGGCGGGACGCCGCCTCGAGTGGCAGGGCATAGAGATCGAGGTGGAGGACGCCGAGGTGGCCGACCCCTCGGGCATCGACATCGCCATCTTCAGCGCCGGTGGGGGCACCTCCAAGGCGCAGGCGCCCCGCTACGCGGCCGCCGGGGCCACCGTCGTCGACAACTCCTCGGCGTGGCGCATGGACCCCGACGTCCCGCTCGTGGTCCCTGAGGTCAACGCCGACGCCCTCGACCGCATCCCGAAGGGGATCGTCGCCAACCCGAACTGCACGACCATGGTGGCGATGCCGGTGCTCAAGGCGCTCCACGACGAGGCGGGGCTGCGTCGGCTCGTGGTGAGCACCTACCAGGCGGTCTCCGGTGCCGGGCTGTCCGGCATCGGGGAGCTCGAGGAGCAGCTCACCAAGGGCGCCGGCGAGTCGTCGTCGCTGGCGTGGTCGGGCGATGCCGTGGCCCTGCCGGTGGGGCCGAACTTCGTCGCGCCCATCGCGTTCAACGTGATCCCCTTCGCCGGCAGCCTGGTCGACGACGGGGCGGAGGAGACCGACGAGGAGCACAAGCTCCGCGATGAGAGCCGCAAGATCCTCGGCCTGCCCGATCTGGCGGTGTCCGGCACATGCGTGCGCGTTCCGGTCTTCACCGGTCACTCCCTGTCGATCAACGCCGAGTTCGACCGGCCCATCACCCCTGAGCGGGCGCGCCAGGTCCTCGCCGCGGCGCCGGCGGTGGAGCTGGCCGACGTGCCCACCCCGCTGGCAGCCGCCGGCGTCGACCCCACCTACGTGGGCCGCATCCGACGTGACCCCGGCGTGGCCAACGGCCTTGCGCTGTTCCTGTCGGGCGACAACCTGCGCAAGGGTGCCGCCCTCAACGCCGTCCAGATCGCCGAAGCCCTCCTCGCCCGCCGCTGAGGCTCATGGGCGGTCCTCGGCGCCGGGTTGTGTGCGTCGCGCGTCCGCTGCGAGCGCCGAGCGCGCACATCTCGGGTTGGGGGCGGTCCTCAGCAGGTGCAGGGCAAGGCCGCACAGCGGGGGCAGCCGGCGGCGTAGCGGGCGGCGGCCTCGTCGAGGCTGAGGCCCAGCTGGTCGGCGATCGAGGCCAGCCAGGCGAGCACGTCGCCCAGCTCGTGGAGGCGGGCCTCGTCGTCGCCCTTGCGGATGGCCTGGGCCAGCTCGCCGACCTCCTCGACCAGCCACGCCACCGAGGCGGCGGTGCCCCGCTGGCGGTCGCGCACCCCGTAGGTGCGGGCCATCAGGTCCTGGAACGCTACGAGGTCCACCGGCCGAGGCTACGGCGAGGACGGCGCGGGGTGGTCGGGCTGGCCGGATTTGAACCGACGACCTCCTCGTCCCGAACGAGGCGCGCTACCAAGCTGCGCTACAGCCCGTGAAGTACCGGCTCCCCGGGGGGAGGCGGCCAGGTTACTCGACCTCGGTGTCGCCGCCGCCCGCCGCGGCGAGCGCCTCGGCCGCCGGGGAGGTGGCCGGCGTGCCGGTGTCGTCGTGGTAGACGCCGCCGGCGAGGAGGGCCTGAACCGCCCGGCGCATCCGGATCGGGTCGACGGGCTTGAGGAGCCACCCGTCGGCGCCAGCCCGCTTCGCCATGAAGACGTCGGGACGGCGGTCGAGGAGCATCAGCACGGGCACGTCGTCGAGCCGGCCGGCGCTCTCCTCGAGGCGCAGGTCCATGCAGACCGCCATGCCGCCCATGTTGCCCACCTGGAGGTCGACGACGACGAGGTCGGGCGTGCGGGCGGCCACCGCCGGGCGGACGTCGACCCCCGCGTGCACCACGCGGACGGTGCTGGCCTCGTCGAGGCAGGCGCGGATGGCATCGACCACCCACGGGGCGTCGCTGGCGATGAGGACGTCGGCCACGGCGGGGAGGGTAGCGTCGCTCGAGCCTCGGGTACGATCCCGCGCGCCGGCGCACCGCGCCACCCCCTTTGCCCTGGAGGTCCTCTGTGCTCGAGATCAACGTCGAACAGAACGGTGACTACACGATCTGTCGGCCGACCGGTGAGCTCGACGCCTTCACGGTCGGCAAGTTCCGGGAGTCCCTCACGGAGCTTGGCTCCGGCCAGCCGCTGCTGATCGACCTGTCTGGCGTCCCCTTCCTCGACTCCGCTGGCCTCGGCGCTCTCATCGGCGGCGTTCGCCGGGCCCGGGAGGCCGGGGGCGATGTTGCCGTCTACGGCGCTCGCCCTGCGGTTGCCCGCCTGCTCCACACCACCGGCTTCGACCGCGTCGCCAACGTCTCCGAGACCCAGGAAGAAGCCGCCAAGGCCCTCCAAGAGGCATAGCGGGGCCCGTCACCGGCGGAACCCTGAGGGAACGCGTCGGCCGAAGGCCGACACCGTTGCAGTCCATCCCAATCAACGACCCGCCCGGAAAGATTCGAGGAGTCGTCCCGCCGCCCACGAGGCCGGCGGGTGGCAGCGAGGGGAGGGACCCGCCGCCCGGAGCCTGCGGAGGGCGGTGGGAGGGCCCAGCTCGCTGACAGGTCCCGCCGGCCCCCTCACGAGCGCAAGAACGAAGCGACCTCGGCCAGAGAGGCGAGGTCGTGCACGTCTTCGGCGAGGAAGGGCACCCGCACCACCGGGGCCGGGGCGACCTGAGCGGTGAGGCCGGCGAGGTGGGCCTCCTCGCCGTCGGCGATGGTGCGGAAGTCGGCGAGGTTGGCGTAGAGCGCCCCGAGGGCGGTGTCCGAGAGCGTGTCGGACCGGGCCCGATCGGCCTCGGCGTTGCCCTCGCCGAAGCGGGGGTGCATCCGGTTGACGATCAGGGCGTCGACGGCGATGTGCCACGTCCGGAGCCGGTCGGCGAACCACCGGGCCTCGGCCACGGTGTCGGCGCGGGGAGAGGCGACCAGGACGAAGGCGGTGCCGGGGTCGGCGAGGAGCTCCTGGACCCGCTCGGCACGCTGGCGGAACCCCGCCTCCATGCCCTCGAAGGCGTTGAAGAACGCCAGGGCGTCGTCGAGCACCTCCCCGCCGACCACCTTCGAGGCCGTGCGGACGAAGGCCTGGGCGGCGACGTTGACCGCCTTCATGTAGGCGCGCGTGGGTGCCATGAGCATCCGGTAGATCCGGTGGTCGAGGAACGACGTGAGGCGGCGCGAGGCGTCGATGAAGTCGAGGGCGTTGCGCGTCGGCGGGGTGTCGACCACCACCAGGTCGAAGTCGCCGCTCTCGTGGAGCTCGTAGAGCTTCTCCCCGGCCATGTACTCCTGGGTGCCGGAGAGGGCGCCGGAGATGTTGCGGTAGAAGCGGTTGTCGAGGATGCGACGGGCCTGGCCCGGGTCCTCGGCGTAGGTCTCCACCAGGGCGTCGAAGGTCGACTTGGTGTCGAGCATGAGAGCCCACAGTCCGCCGCTCCACTCGCCGGTGATGGGGCTGGGGACGTTGGTGAGCTCACCGAGGCCCAGGGTGTCGGCCAGGCGCTTGGCCGGGTCGATGGTGACCACCACGGCGCGCCGGCCCTGGCGGGCGGCCTCCACCGCCAGCACGGCCGCCGTGGTCGTCTTGCCGACCCCGCCGGACCCGCAGCACACGATGATGCTGCGCTCGGCGACCAGGCGACTGACGCTCGGCGCCGGTTCGTCGGCGCTCATGCGGCGGCCCCCAGGCCGGTGATCTCGCCGGTGAGGGCCTCGGCTAGGCGAGCGACGTGCGCGCCACCGAGGTCGGCTTCGAAGAGGAACGGCAGATGCAGCTGCGGGAGGGGGAGCGCCGAGGCGAGGCGCTCCAGCTGGGTGGTCTGGAGCGCCTGGCGGCGGCGGCGGAACTCGGCGGCGGCCCGCAGCGAGTCGGCCTCACCGGGGCGGAGCGACGTGCCCGCCTCGGCCGCCAGGGCGTCGAGGTCGAGGTCGGGGCCGACCTCGAGGGTCGGGTAGACGCCGTTGACGACGACCGGCGCCAGCGCCACGCCCACCCGGTCCTCGAGGGCGAAGGCGGTCTGGACCAGCTCGTTCACCGGCGTCTCCTCGGGCAGGGCCACCAGCATCACGGTGCAGCGCGCCGGGTCGGTGAGCAGCTCGAGGACGTCGCGCGCCTGGGCGTTGATGGGACCGACCCGCACGGCGTCGAGCAGGGCGCGCGCGGACTGGAGGAAGGTGATGGCGTGGCCGGCGGCGGGGGCGTCGACGATGATGAGGTCGGCTGCGCCCGACCGCTCCAGCTGCTTGACCTTGCCCAGGATGAGGATGTCCTTGATGCCCGGGGCGGCGGTGGCGATGACGTCCATGGCGCCGGTCGAGACCAGCCGCTTCGAGATCCGGCGCAGGCCGTGGTCGTGGAGGTAGTCGAGCAGGGCGTCGTCGGGCGTGAGGGTCCGCCCCCGCACCTCGCCGGCGACCCCGGCGGCGGGCAGGAGGACGGCCTCGTCGTAGGCGAGGGGCGGTCGATCGAAGAGCGCGGCGATGCCCGACTTCCCCTCCACCTCCACGACGAGGGTCGACAGGCCGGCGGCTGCCGCGGTGCGCGAGAGAGCGGCGGTGACGGTCGTCTTGCCCACGCCGCCCTTCCCGGCCACGATGACGACTCGCGATGCACGCAGGAACTCGGCCGGATCCACAGCTTCCTCTCACCGGGGGGGAGGCGTCACCACGCCGGAACCGAGGGTTCCGGCGGCGGGCCCGCGTCCGGATCCTACTGGCGGCGTGCCTGACCCTCGGGATCGGCGGGGCGCTCTGGTCGCCTGCCGACGCCCAGCCCGACGACATGCGGGTGGTCGACGTGGTGCAGGTCTCGGGCTATCTCGACCCCATCGTCGTGGACTTCCTCGACGGCGCCCTCCGGTCGGCCGAGCGCGAAGGTGTCGAGGCGCTGATCATCCAGCTCGACAGCCCCGGTGCCCTCGTCGACACGGTCCGCCTCGAGCGGCTGCTCTCCCTCATCGCCGAGGTCGACGTCCCCGTTGCCGTCTGGGTCGGCGACAGCGGCGCTTCGGCCCTCGGCGGCGCCGCTCACCTGGTGGTGGCGGCCGACCTCGCCGGCCTCGCCCCCGGCGCCCGCATCGGCGACGCCCCGAAGACGGCCTTCGCCGAGGTGCCGGAGGCGCTGCGGCGCGGCCGAATCGGGCCCGGCGAGGCACACGAGCTGGGGCTCACCCAGCTCAACGAGGAGGAGGCGGCCGTCCTCGGCAGCTTCATCGCAGCCCTCGACGGCCACGAGGCCAAGGGGCGCCAGCTGCGCACCGCCGACTTCCGCGAGGTCCCCGACGGGCCCGACGAGGCCACCCTGACGGTCCAGGCCCGGCTCTCGCGGCTGCCCCTCGGGTCCCAGCTGCTCCACACGGTGGCCAGCCCGCCCGTCGCCTACCTGCTCCTCACCGCCGGCCTGGCGCTGCTCGTCTTCGAGCTCTTCACGGCGGGGGTGGGCATCGCCGGCGTGGTGGGAGCGGTGAGCCTCGCCCTCGCCGGCTACGGGCTGGCCGTGCTGCCCACCCGGCCGCTCGGTCTGGCCCTCTGCCTCCTCGGCATCCTCGGCTTCAGCATCGACGTCCAGACGGGCGTGCCGCGCTTCTGGACCGGCGTCGGAGTCGTGTCCTACACCGCCGGCTCCGTCTTGTTGTTCGGTGAGGGCGTGTCGGTGGGGTGGCTGGCGCTCGTCGGCGGCCTCGTCGGGGTGGTGCTGATGATGCTCGCCGGCCTGCCCGCCACCGTCCGGAGCCGCTTCTCGACTCCCACCATCGGTCGAGAGTCGATGGTGGGCGAGCTCGGGGAGGCAACCGTCGCCGTGGCGCCCGAGGGCACGGTGCGCGTCCGCGACGCCCTGTGGCCGGCCCGCACCAACCGTGCCACCCCCATCGACGCCGGTGGCGGCGTCCGGGTGGTGGCCATCGAGGGCACGGTGCTCGAGGTGGAGCCCGAGGAAGGCGGCGCGCGCGACTACCGCGAGCGCCGTCCGCCCTCCTGACCAGGGCCTCTCTCCTCCGCGCTTGCAAAAGTTGACCCTTGTCGGGGCCGGAGGCCCTCGGTAGGGTCGCCTCTCAGACGAGGGGGGCCTGATCTGTGAGTGCACTTCGGACCGATGAGCTGTGGCAGGCAAAGGCCGCCTGCCGGGGGCCGCAGGCGGCGGTGTTCTTCCCGCCGTCGCACTTCGAGCGCAAGGACGAGAAGGCGGAGCGGGAGGAGCGGGCCAAGGCCATCTGCTCCCAGTGCTCCGTCCAGGAGCCGTGCCTCGAGTTCGCCCTGAGGATCCGTGAGCCGCACGGCATCTGGGGCGGCCACAACGAGTTGGAGCGCAAGGCGCTGCTCGACACCTGACCCGACGGCCCTACGGGTTCGGCAGGCGGGGGCCGCCGACGCGCAGGTCGCCCCTGCGCCTGGTCACGCCGGAGCCGTCGAGCACCGCGAGCAGCGGCAACAGGTACCGGCGCGAGGTCGCGAGGGCGTCTCGCACCTCGGCGACCGTCACCCCGTCGGGGGACGCCGCCAGCAGGCGGGCCACGGTCCGCGCCGCGGCATCGACGGCGGTGGGGGCGAACCAGATGCCGTCGCGCTCGACCACGTGGCCCCGACGCACCAGCTCGCGCAGCTCACCGCGATCGATGCCGTCGGGTGGCGGCGGCGTGAACGGCGCCGCCTCGAGGGCGGCGACGAAGGGGTGGCCGGCGAGCGGGTCGGCCGCCTCCTCGCGCCGGGCCCGACCGGCGTCGACGGCCACGTCGTCGAGGGTGGTGAGGACGGCCCGATCCCGCTCGCCGAGGGCGGCGATGTCGAGGCCGAGGGGGCCGGCCTCGACCACGGCGGCGGCCAGGCGGGTCCGGGCTGCGTCGAGGGCGGCGGGGTCGACCACCCACCGGTCGAGCGTGGGGGCGACCTGCTCGCCGGTGAGCCGCTCGAGCGTGGTCGCCTCGACCCACCCGCGCTCGGCCACCACCCGCCCCGGGCTCCGGTCGGGCCGGGCGGCGGCGGCGGGGAGGACCGGGTCGACGTCGAGGACCTCGCCGCCGCCCACCGTCTCCTGGCGGCCCGTCTCCCGCAGGACGTAGCGGTCACCGGGGAGGAGTGGGAGGGCGGTGTCGAGGTGGAGCCGCACGAGGCCTGACCGGCCGGGCTCGATGGCGTCGTCGCCCAGGACGCGGAGGCGGACGTGGCGCTCGCCCGAGCCGAGGTAGGCCACGTAGGCGCCCCGGCGGGACACCTCGTGGTCGAGCGAGGCGAGCACGGCCAGGGTGGCGTCGATGCGGCTGGTCACGTGCCACTGGGCGGGCCGGACCAGGGCGTCGCCCCGCGCCACGTCGCCGTGGCCGACGCCGACGACGTTGACCGCCACCCGACGGCCGGGTCCCACCGAGGTGACGGCGTCGCGGTGGCTCTGGAGGCCCCGGACCCGCACCGGGCGGGCGTCGGGCAGGAGCACCAGCTCGTCGTCGACCGCCAGGCCGCCACCGGTGAGCGTGCCGGTCACGACGGTGCCGGCGCCGCGTGCGGCGAAGCTCCGGTCGATCCAGAGTCGGGGCTTGCCGCGGTCGAGGGCGGTGGGCGTGTCGGCGAGCAGCCGGTCGAGCGCGTCCCGCAGGTCGTCGACGCCTTGGCCCGAGGGCGCGTCGACCTCGACGACCTCGGCCTCGGCGAGGAAGGTGCCGGCAACGTGGTCGGCCACGTCCATGCGGGCCAGCGCCCGGTGGTCGTCATCCACCAGGCCCACCTTCGTGAGGGCCACCAGGCCGCGGTCGATCCCGAGCAGCTCGAGGATCCGGAGGTGCTCCTCGGACTGCGGCTTCCAGCCCTCGGTGGCGGCGACCACGAACACGCAAGCGTCGACGACACCGACGCCCGCGAGCATGTTCTTGAGGAAGCGGACGTGGCCGGGGACGTCGACGAAGCCCACCCCCCGGCCCGAGGGCAGCGAGGCCCAGGCGAAGCCGAGGTCGATGGTCAGGCCCCGTGCCTTCTCCTCGGCGAGGCGGTCGGGGTCGATGCCCGTGAGGCTCAGGACCAGGGTGGACTTGCCGTGGTCGACGTGGCCGGCGGTGGCGACGACGTGCATCAGACGGTGGCGAGGGCGGCGGCCAGGCCGGTGTCGTGACCCGGGTCGACGGTGCGCAGATCGCACACGGTCGATCCGTCGACGACGCGGGCGACCACCGGTGGCGAGGCGGCGCGCAGCGCGGCGGTGACGTCGCCGGGGCGGGCCACGCCGGCAGAGGGGATCTCCACGCCGGGCAGCGTCCCGCCCCCGGTGACCGAGGAGCACCCGACCGCCGCCCACTGCCCGCCGGCACCGGCGGCCACCGCGTCGGCCCGGTCCCGGAGCTCGGCGACGGGCAGGGCGGCCATGCGCCACAGCGGGATGGCCGACCCGTCTCTGCGGAGGTAGGCGAGCGTCGTCTCCTGCAGGGCCTGGAGCACGAGGCCGCCGGGCCGCAGCGCCCGGGCCAGGGGGTGCCGGGCGCAGGCCGCCACCAGGTCGGCGCGCCCGGCGATGACGCCGGCCTGCGGTCCGCCGAAGAGCTTGTCGCCCGAGAAGGTGACGAGGGCGGCGCCGGCCTCGATCGACTGTCGGGCAGCCGGCTCGCCGGCCAGCCACGACGGCGGTCCGCCGGGGAGCCACGGGGTGGCGGCATCGAGGAGCCCCGAGCCGATGTCGGCGACCACCGGCACGGGCAGGCCGGCCATCTCGGACAGGGGCACGTCTTCGGTGAACCCGGTGATCCGGTAGTTGGACGTGTGCACCTTGAGGGCGACGGCCACGTCGTGTGCGGGGTCGGCGATGGCGCGGCGGTGGTCGTCGATGCGGGTCCGGTTGGTGGTCCCGACCTCCACGAGGGTGGCACCGGAGGAGGCGAGGACCTCGGGGATGCGGAAGCCGCCCCCGATCTCGACCAGCTCACCCCGGCTGACGGTGACGCCCCGCCCGCCGGCGAGCGTGGCGAGGACGAGCACCACCGCTGCGGCGCAGTTGTTGACGACCATGGCGGACTCGGCGCCGCACGCGGTGGCGAGGAGGGGGCCGACCGAGTCCTGTCGCGAGCCTCGCCGGCCGGACCCGAGATCGAGCTCGAGGTTGCTGTAGGCGGTGCCGGCAGAGGTGGCCACCGCCGGGGCGCGCCCCAGGTTGGTGTGGAGCAGCACCCCCGTGCCGTTGACCACCGGTTGCAGGAGCGCCCGGGCCGCGGCCGCCGCCCTCGCAGGCGCCGACGCCGGCTCGCCGGCGGCGATCGCTTGGCGCGCCACCCGGACGAGCAGCGGGTGGGGGAGCCCGGTCTCGTGCAGCGAGCGGGCGAGGGCGTCGACCGACGGGGGTCGCTCGGGGGCGTTGGTCACCGTCCCATCCTGCCGCCTCCGGCCGCTCCCGGTCGGCGGTCGGTGCCAGGGGGCGAGCCGTTTGCGCCGAACCTCCCCGGTACGCTCGGAGCAGCATGCGTCGAACCGCCCGCGCCGTCGCGCTCTTCATCGTCGCCAGCGCCGTTGTGCCGGTCGCGTCGGCGGTGGCGGTGCTCGCCGCGTTCCTGTTCCTGCCGCTGCCCGCTTCCCTCCCCGAGGCTCGCGAGGGCGTCACCGCCCAGGTCTCCCGCATCTACGACGTCCACGGCGACCTCATCGGGACCTTCGAGCGCTTCGACACCGTCCGCCCGGTTGCGCGCGAGGACATCCCCGACGTCCTCAAGGAGGCGGTCGTCTCCGCCGAGGACCGTCGCTTCTACTCCCACAGCGGGGTCGACGTGCAGGGCACGCTGCGGGCGCTGTGGTCCGACATCCGCGCCGGCCAGGTCGTCGAGGGCGGGTCCACGATCACCCAGCAGTACGTCAAGAACACCTACGTGGGCAACGAGCGCAGCCTGTCTCGCAAGGTGCGCGAGGCGGTCGTGGCCAGCCAGCTCGACCGCCAGGTCGACAAGGAGGAGATCCTCTTCCGCTACCTGTCGTCGGTCTTCTTCGGTGATGGTGCCTACGGGGTCGGGGCGGCCGCCGAGACGTACTTCGACAAGGCGGTCAACGACCTGAGCATCTCGGAAGCGGCCCTCCTGGCCGGGCTCATCCCTGCCCCCAGCCGCTTCCAGCCCCGGGCCCACCCCGAGGTCGCCGAGGTGCGACGCACGCAGGTGCTGGGCCAGATGCTCCGCGAGGACTACATCACCGAGGCTGAGCACGCCGAGGCGCTCGCCCAGGAGGTCTGGTCCTTCGACGTCTCCGGCTTCCCGCCCGAGGGCCAGCCGATCACGTTCATCCACCCCCGCAGGCGGGTGGAGACGGCCTTCCCGTACTTCGTCGACTACGTGCGGCGGTACATGGATGTCCACTACGGCGAGGGCGCCGTCTACGAGCGGGGCTTCGAGATCTACACGACCCTCGACCCGGGCATGCAGCTGGTGGCCGAGGAGGCGGTGCGGGCAACGCTCAGCGGGACCGACCCGCCCCTGGAGATGGCGCTGGCCTCCGTCGAGCCGGGCAGTGGCTACGTGAAGGCGCTGGTGGGCGGCCGCGACTTCAACGCGCCCGGTGGCAGCGTGAACCTGGCGCTGGGCAAGGACGGGGGTGGCACCGGTCGCCAGCCCGGCTCCACGTACAAGCCCTTCGTGGTCGCAGCCGCGCTCGAGGCGGGCATCCCGCCGTCCAAGACCTACTCCGGTCGCAGCCCGGTGGTCATCAGCGGGCATCCGTTCCAGAACTTCGGCGGGTCCAACTTCGGCACCGTCGACCTGCGCACGGCGACGCGGGCCTCGATCAACACCGTCTTCGTCCAGCTCATGAACGACGTGGGGGTGGAGGAGACGATGGACCTCGCCCGCGAGCTCGGGGTCACCACCTCGGTCTACCAGGAGGGCTTCCACGGCCTCTCCGTCTCCCTCGGCGCCGCCGAGGTGTCACCGCTCGACATGGCCTCGGCCTACGGCGTGTTCGCCGCCCGGGGGGAGCGGGCCGACCCCACCCCCGTGCTGGCCGTGCTCGACCGGGACGACAACGTGCTCGAGGAGAACTTCGAGGTCGAGCAGCGCCGTCGACGGGTGATCAAGGAGGTCACCGCCGACACCATGAACGACATCATGCGGGGGGTCTTCCAGCGGCCCGGCACCGCCGTCGGGCGCGGCATCGGCCGGCCGGCGGCGGGCAAGACGGGCACCAGCCAGGACAGCGGCAACGCCTGGTTCGTCGGCTACACCCCCACGCTCTCCACCGCCGTCTGGATGGGGTACCGGGACAGCAACAAGGCGCTGAGGAACATCAAGGGGGTGCGGGCCGTCACCGGCGGAAGCTTCCCGGCCCGGACCTGGCAGGACTTCATGACCAAGGCTCTCGTGAACCGCGAGGCCCCCGACTTCAACGAGCCCGCCCCGATCGAACCGGTCGTGAACCAGGCCCGCCGGGAGGCCCGCCGGGGCTTCGACATCGGCGGGCGCCGAACCGCTCGGGCGACCCCCGACGGCGGGCCCTACGCCGAGGACCTCCCGCCGGCCAGCGTCGAGGCTCCCACCACCACCACGAGCACCACCACCACCACCACGACCACCACGCCGCCGGGCTTCCTCGGTCGCAGGCCCTCGACCGACGACGACCCGTAGCTCGCTAGCCCCCGACGCCGCCGGCGTCGCCACCCGGGCAGCGCAGCACCGACTCGCAGGCGAGGCGCACGTGGGGGGCGAAGAACACGTCGTCGGGTGCGAAGCCGAGCGGTGCGTACGACCTGGATGCCACGGCCACGACCTCACCCTCGGAGTTCACGAGGGGACCGCCCCGGAAGTGCACGCCAACCGTGGCGTCGTGCTGGATCCCGGCCCCGCTGACGTCGGAGACGAAGCCCTGGGTGGCTGACCCACCGGCGGACCCGAGGCCGGACACGGCGAAGATGCGGTCGCCCACGCCGACGGTCGGGCTGCCGCTGGCCCACGTGAGGGGCTCGATGTTGCCCCGGTTGACCACCAGCAGGGCGAGGTCGCGCCGGTCGTCCCACGTGACCAGGCGCGCCCCAAGCTCCTCGTCACCCCGTCGCAGCACGATGGGCGGTCCCGGGTCGGCGGTGACGGCCCGCACCGCCTCGAAGGAGGTGAGCAGGAAGCTCTGCTCGGCGTCGCGGAAGACCACGAAGGCGGTGCCGACGGAGGGGGCGCCGTCCTCGCCCAGCGTGTCGAGGAAGAACACCGAGGGAGCCAGCTGCTCGACGAGGGCGGCCACCGTCTCGCCGCTGGCGGTCAGGCGTTGCAGCGGCTCGATCTCTGCCCGGATGGCATTGACGCCGGTGGCCTCCTGGGCCTCGACCGTCTCGAGGGCGGTCTGGAGGCGCACGTCGAAGGCTTCGGCGTAGTCGGCGGCGAGGTTCTCGGAGCGGTCGAGGCGGTACTCGTAGTAGGCGTAGAGGACGGCACCGCTGAACGCTGCGCCGAGTGCGGTGGCGAGCAGCAGGACACTGAGCCCGATCACCGATCGGGGCAGGAGCCGGCCCTGCCACTCCGATCGCCTGGTGCCGGCGGCAGCGGGTCTGTGGGCTGCCTCCGTGGCCATGGGGCACAGGGTACGTGCCCGCTCCGGGGTCGACGGTTCGCCTGGCCCCGGGGCTCGGCACGGAGGCGTCGGTAGGCTGGCCCAGTGGCCGTCCTGCTCGCACTGCTGTTCCTCGTGGTGCCCCTCGTGGAGCTGGCGATCATCATCCAGGTCGGCGCCGCCATCGGGACGCTCAACACCATTGCCCTCCTGCTGTTCATGAGCGTGGCGGGCGGCTGGCTGATGAAGCGCGAGGGCCTCGGGGTGGTCCGCCGGGTGCAGGGTCAGGTGCAGGCGGGCCAGGTGCCCGGCAGCGCGCTGGTCGACGGGTTCCTGGTCCTCCTCGGGGGCGCCCTCATGCTGACGCCGGGCTTCCTCACCGACGCGATCGGTCTCTCCCTGCTCCTCCCACCCGTGCGGGCCGTCGTTCGTCGGGTGGCCGCCGGCCGCATCAGGGTCGTGGCTCTCGGCAACCGCCGGGGGGAGGGCACGGGCGGCCCGGGCGGGGTGATCGACGTATGAGCGACGGAGCGCAGGTGGCCACGGTCCCGATCCGCGACGCGGCCACCGTCATGCTCGTCCGCGACGGCGAGGGACCTCCCGGCGAGAGCCGGCTCGAGGTGTTCATGCTCAGGCGGAACCTCCGGTCCGACTTCGTCGGTGGGGCCTACGTCTTCCCCGGTGGCGGCGTCGACGACGCCGACCGCCACGTCGACCTCGAGGACCTCTGCGAGGGTCGGAGCGACGAGGAGTGCAGCCGCCTGCTCGGCCTCGACCCGCCCAGCGGCGGCCTCGCCTACTGGGTGGCAGCGGTCCGGGAGTCGTTCGAGGAGGCGGGTGTGCTGCTCGCCTACGACCGCCACGGCGCCCTGGTCGACCTGCGCGACCCGGGGGGCGCAGCGCGCTTCGCCGTGCACCGTCAGGCGGTCGACTCGGGGGCGCGCCGTCTCATCGAGGTGTGCGCCGAGGAGGGCTTGCGCCTCGCCGTCGACGGGATGCACTACTTCAGCCACTGGATCACCCCGGAGGGGCCGACCCGGCGCTACGACACCCGGTTCTTCGTGGGCCACGCCCCCGAGTGGCAACAACCCCTCCACGACGACCGAGAGACGGTGGCCAGCGCCTGGGTCCGCCCCGCCGACGCCCTGGCCCGCCACCGCGCCGGCGAGTTCGACATGATCTTCCCGACCATCCGCAGCCTGGAGGCGATCGGCCGCTTCGAGTGCGCCGACGAGCTGATGGCGGCGGCGGCGGCGATCGAGTCGGTGCCGGCGATCCTCCCTCGGATCGTCGCCGACGGTGACGGGATGAGGATCCTGCTGCCTGGCGACCTCGGGTACGACGACGCCGGCGGGATCCCCCAGGGAACGCCCATGCCCGGCCGCCCAGGCGGCCCGACGAGGAGAGAGCCATGACCGAGCAGCGCGGCGAGCAGACCGAGGCGACCGAGCGGCGGGTGCCCGAGCTCATCCCCGGGGTGGCCGCCGCCCTCAGCCCGCTGGTGCGCCGGGTCGTGGCCCCGAACCCGTCGATGATGACCGGCCCCGGGACCAACACCTACCTGGTGGGGATCGACGAGGTCGCCGTGATCGACCCAGGTCCCGACGACGCATCCCACCTCGACGCCATCGTCGGCTGCGGGGGCGACCGCATCCGCTGGATCCTCTGCACCCACACCCACAGCGACCACTCCCCGGGGGCCTCCTCCCTCAAGGAGCGCACCGGCGCCGAGGTGCTCGCCTTCGACAGCCGGGACGACCTCGTCGTCGACCGCCGCCTGGCCGATGGCGACCAGGTCGAGGCCACCGAGTTCCGGCTGACCACGTTGCACACGCCCGGGCACGCCTCGAACCACCTGTGCTTCCTCCTCGACCAGGAGGCGATGCTGTTCTCGGGCGACCACATCATGGACGGGTCCACCGTGGTGATCGCGCCGCCCGACGGCGACATGGCCGCCTACATCGCCCAGCTGCAGCGCCTCCGGGGCATGCGCCTCAAGGCCATCGCCCCCGGGCATGGCCAGCGCATCGACGACCCCCGGGCCAAGATCGACGAGTACCTGGCGCACCGGCGGGCGCGGGAGGAGATGGTGCTCGCGGCCCTGGGCGAGGCCGGTGAGGCGACCATCGCCGAGCTGGTGGCCACGATCTACACCGACGTGCCCGAGCACCTCCACGGCATGGCCCGGTACTCGGTGTGGGCCACCCTGGAGAAGCTGGCGGGGGAGGGTCGGGCGCGGGGGTCGGGGCTCGACGCCACCTGGCAGGCAGCCTGACCCTGCCCGGGTGGGCCCGGCAGCGCCAATGTGACAGGTGAGGGTGTGACAGGTGTCTCTTGGCTTCACGTGGCAGCCGCCCCGTATGATCCTGACACTGTCAGCATCCGAAAGGTCCGATGTGTCTGAGTTGCCGATCCTCGTCGCGTCCGGGGTCCGCAAGGTCTACCGAACCGGCATCGTCGCGGTCGAGGCCCTCAAGGGGATCGACCTGACCGTCAAAGCCGGCGAGATGGTGGCGGTGATGGGTCCCTCCGGCAACGGCAAGACCACGCTCCTCAACTGCTTGTCTGGCCTCGACGACATCGATGCCGGCACGGTGATGGTCGACGGCGAGGACATCCACGCCATGGCCGACGGTCGCCGCACTGAGCACCGCGCCAACCGGATGGGGTTCATCTTCCAGAGCTTCAACCTCATCCCGGTGCTGTCGGCGACCGAGAACGTCGAGCTGCCCCTGCTCGTGACCGGCGTGCGGGCCCGGGATGCCCGTGCCCGCGCCGAGGAGATGCTGGCTCGGGTCGGCCTCGCCGACCGGCTCCGCAACCGTCCGACCGAGCTCTCCGGCGGTGAGCAGCAACGAGTGGCGGTCGCGCGTGCCCTCGTGCACGAGCCGGCGATCATCTGGGCCGACGAGCCCACCGGCAACCTCGACTCGGAGACGGCAGGGTCGGTGCTCGAGCTGCTCCACGAGGTGCACGCCACCGGGCAGACGCTGGTGGTGGTGACCCACGACCAGACCATCGGGCGCTCGGGGCAGCGCCTCGTGCAGGTCACCGACGGCCGGGTCACCTACGACGGGCTGCCCCAGCCGGCGCCGTCGTCGGCGCCGCGCCGGCGCCGCGTGCCGATCGTCGCTGCCGAGCGATGATCGTCCTCGCCCTGCTGGTGGCCCCGGTGGCCGCCATCGCCGGCATCAGCCTGTTCGACCTCGCCGCCCGGCCCACGTTCCGCCGGCTGGCGCTGCGCAACATCGCCCGGCGCAAGGGCGAGGCCGTGCTGGTGGTGCTCGGGTCGCTGCTCGGCACCGCGATCATCACCGCGTCGTTCGTGGTCGGCGACACCCTCGACGCGTCCATCCGCGACCAGGCCCGAACCCAGCTCGGGCCCGTCGACCACGTGCTCGTCACCACCGACCTCGCCGCCCTCCCGGCGGCGGAGGCGGCGGTCGCTGATCCGGTCGAGGGGACGACGGGCACGCTCACCATCGTGCGGTCGCCGGCCACAGTGGCCTCCCCGCCCGGCCCCGACCAGCGGGCGCAGCCGCAGGCCACGCTGCTCGAGGTCGACATCGAGGCCGCCCGGACCTTCGGCGCCGACCCGTCGGAGACCGGGTTCGACGGCGACATCCCAGCGCCGGGGCCTGGCCAGGTGCTGCTCGGCGAGGACCTGGCCGATCACCTCGAGGTGGCCACCGGCGAAGCGGTCGAGGTCTTCGCCTACGGGTCGAGCACCACCTACGAGGTGGTGCACGTGCTGCCCCGGCTCGGGGTCGCCGGCTACTACCCGAGCCTCGGATCGCGCTCGTACACGGCGTTCGTCGCCCCCGGCACCCTCGCCGCCCTCGCAGAGGGCGCGCCTCCCGGCTCCTCCCCACCGACGGGGGTCGTGGCAGTCACCACCGGCGAGGGCATCTTCGGCGGGCTCGACACCAGCGCCGCGGTCACCGAGGCCCTCGAGGCGCGCGTGGCCGACCTGCCCGGTGTCGAGGTCCGGGCATCCAAGGCCGACGTGGTCGAGGCGGCGGTGGCCCAGGGCGACCAGTTCAGCCAGCTCTTCGTCGGCTTCGGGGCCTTCAGCGTCATCGCCGGGATCCTGTTGCTCGTCAACATCTTCGTGATGCTCGCCGAGGAGCGGAAGACCGAGCTCGGGATGCTCCGTGCCGTCGGCCTCAAGCGCGTGCACCTGGTTCGCTCCTTCGGCCTCGAGGGCGCCATCTACGCCGTGGTGGCGGCCGTCGCCGGGGCCCTCATGGGTGTGGGCGTGGGCCGCGTCATCGTGGCGGTGACCGCCGGCCTCTTCGCGGGAAGCGACCTCGAGCTGTCGCTGCGCTTCGCCGCCGACCGCCAGAGCCTCGTCACCGGCGCACTCGTCGGGCTGGTGATCGGTCTGGTGACGGTGTGGGGCACCAGCATCCGCATCGGGCGGCTCAACGTGATCCGGGCCATCCGCGACCTCCCGGAGCCCACCGCCGTGCACCATCGGATGCGGACGCTGGTCCTCTCCGCCCTCGGCGTCGTGGTCGGTGGCCTCATCTTCGCCAGCGGGGCGTCCCGAGAGGAGGCTTTCCCCGCCCTGGCCGGCCCGGCCATCGCCCTGTTCTCCTCCGTCCCCCTGCTCGCCCGGCTGCTGCCCCGCCGGGTCGCCACCACGGTCCCCTGCGCCGCCGCCCTGGTGTGGGCCATGGCCGCCTTCGTGCTCCTCCCCGACGTGTTCCGGGGAGCCGAGATCCCGCTGTTCGTCCTGCAGGGCATCATCCTGGTGGCCGCCGCCGTGGCCATCGTGACGACCAACGCCGACATCTCGGCGCGCCTGGCCGACGTGCTGGCGGCCTCGGGTCGGGGGCTGGCTGCCCGCCTGGGCCTCGCCTACCCCCTGGCCAAGCGCTTCCGCACCGCCCTGCTCCTCGGGATGTTCGCTCTGGTGGTCTTCACCCTCACCTTCCTCTCGGTGGTCTCCTCCATCTTCGAGCAGCAGGGGCCCACCTTCGCCGAGGAGGCGCGGGCCGGCTACGACCTCTTGATCGACTCCAACCCCGCCAACCCGGTGGGGGAGGAGCAGCTCCTGGCCCAGCCCGGGGTGGTCGGCCAGGCTCCCATCGTGCGGACGTCCACCGAGTTCTCCACCAACCGCATGCCCGAGGGCGAGAGGCGCGAGTTCGTCATCGGCGGCTTCGACGAACGCCTGCTCGACCGGGGGGCACCGACCCTCTCGGCCCGTGACCCCGAGGTCGGCGCCACCGACGAGGAGGTCTTCGCCGCCCTGCTCGCCGACCCGTCCCTCCTCGTCGTCTCTGAGTTCTTCCTCCAGCAGGGTGGTGGTGGACCGCCCGAGAGCCTGGTCCGCATCGGCGACGTCGTCACCATGTTCGACCCGGCGTCCGGGGGATCCACCGAGCTCACCGTGGTCGGCACCGTGGGCTCCGACTTCCACTTCAACGGCGCCCTCGTGCGGGCCGACGCCCTCACCGACCTGTTCGGACCGCGCGCTGTCACCATCCGGCGCTACGTCGCCGTCACCGAGGGGGCGGACGCCGTCGAGGTGGCAGATCGACTCAACGCCTCCCTGCTGGCCAACGGTGCCGACGCTCGGACCTTCCGCCAGATCGTCGACCGCCAGCTTGACGAGCAGGCAGGGTTCTTCCGGCTCTTCGAGGGCTACCTGAGCCTCGGCCTGATCATCGGCATCGCCGGCCTCGGCGTGGTGATGGTGCGCGCCGTCCGAGAGCGTCGCCGTCAGATCGGGATGCTGCGGGCAATGGGCTTCTCCCGGCGGGTAGTCCGCGCCGCCTTCCTCTTCGAGGCCGCCTTCATCGCCGCCCAGGGGATCCTCATCGGGGTGGCCCTCGGCCTCGTTGCCAGCTACAGCCTGCTCACCCAGTCGTCGGCCTTCGGCGACCTGCAGCTCTCCTTCGCCGTCCCGTGGGGAGCCCTGGCCGTGATCATCGTCGTCCCGTTCCTGGCCTCGCTCCTCGCCGCCGCCGTCCCGGCATCGAAGGCTGCCAAGACGACCCCGGCGGTCGCCCTGCGCATCGCCGACTGAGCACCCGCGGGCTGGCCTACTCCTCCTTTGGACCGAGTGCTGCCTCGACGCTGGCCATCATCCGTGCGGTGCACCCGGCCATGTCGGTGGGGGGCACCACGTCGGTGACGAGGCGGTCGACGATCGCCGCGAACGCCTCGGCTGCCGGGCCCTCACCGAGGGCCACCGGCGCGCCGGTGGCGCCACCGGTCTCGACCGACGGCTCGATCGGCACCTGGCCGATCAGCGGGGCCCCGATGGCATCTGCGAGCGCCTGGCCGCCTCCGGAGCCGAACAGGGCGTAGGTGTCACCGTGGTCGCAGGTGAACGCCGACATGTTCTCGATCACCCCGGCGACGCGGACGTAGGTCTTGCGGGCGAGGTCGGCGGCCCGGGCCGCCACCTTCTGTGCGCCCTCCGCCGGCGTGGTGACGATGAGCATCTCGGCACGCGGGAGCATGCGGGCCAGGCCCATCTGGATGTCGCCGGTGCCGGGGGGCATGTCGATGAGGAGGTAGTCCATGTCGCCCCACCGGACGTCCTCCAGGAAGTGTTGGACGGCCCGGTTGAGCATCTGGCCACGCCAGAGCAGGGCCGACTCCTCGTCCTCGACGAGGAACCCCATGGAGACGACCTTGAGCATCCCCGCGCCGATCGACCGGGTGAGCGGGACGATCTTCTTCTCGTCGTCGGCGCCCTGGAGTCGCCCCTCGAGGCCGAGCATCCGGGGGATGGAGAAGCCACCGATGTCGGCGTCGAGCACCCCCACGGTGAACCCCTGGGCGGCGAGGCCGGCCGCCAGGTTCACGGTGACCGACGACTTGCCGACACCGCCCTTGCCCGACGCGACGGCGACGACCTTGGTGGCGAGCGGCACCATGGTCTCGCCGGCACGCTCCTTGGCGTTCCAGCGGGCGGTGGCCATGCACGCCGACTTCTCCTCGTCGGTCATCACCGCCCAGTCGATCGTCACGTCGCTGACCCCCGGGGCGTCGCCGACGCGAGCGCGGACGTCTTTTTGGATCTGGCCCTTGAGCGGGCATCCGGCGGTGGTGAGGGCCACGGTGATGCGCACGTGGCCGTCGTCGCCGACGCTGACCTCGCGGGCCATGCCGAGGTCGACGATGTCGCTGCCGAGCTCGGGGTCGACCACGCCGCGGAGGAGACCGACAACGTCGTCCCTGGTCGGGGGGGCGGTGGTGGAGGAGCCGGGCACGGCCTTCATTCTACCGGGACCACCCGTGTAAACTCGGGTGGTGGCCGTGTCCCCGTCCCGCCTCGAGCTGCTGAAGGCACTCGGCGACGACACGCGGTACGCCGTCTACCGACAGCTGGCGGGGGCTCCGGCCCCGTGCTCGACGGCGGAGGTGGCCGAGGCGCTCGACCTCCACCCCAACACCGTCCGGCCCCACCTCGAGCGGATGCGCGAGGTGGGCCTGCTGGCGGTCGAGACCGAGGGTCGCGGCGGGGTGGGCCGCCCGCAGCACCGGTACTCCCTCGCCGAGGACGCTCCGTGGCTGGGGCTCGAGGCCCGGCCGATGCCCCTCCTCGCCCGGCTCTTGGCAGGGCTGGCGGCCAGCACGGGGGCAGGACCCGAGGACGCCGCGGAGATCGGCCGGGCCCAGGGCCGGGCGGCGGCTGCGGCGCTGCCCACCGCCGAGCTCGATCGTCTGGCCGACCTCGGAGACGACGGCGCCGCCTGCCTCGAGGCGCTCACCACCGAGCTGCAGCAGATGGGGTTCGACCCTGCCGTGAGTGGTACCGGGGCCGCCACCGAGGTGGCCTTCACCCGGTGCCCCTTCGCCGCGCTGGCCGAGGCCCACCCCGAGATCGTGTGCCACCTCCACCGGGGGATGGTGGACGGCTTCGTCTCGACGTTGGGCGGGGTGCGGGTGGCGGGGTTCTCCACCCTGGTCGACCGGATGCCCTGCCGTGTGGAGCTCGTCCCCACCTAAGCCGAGGAGCTCGGGTTCGCGACCTGGTGCCGCCGCCTGTCGGGGAGTGCCGTCGGGCCAGTACCCTGGAGGTCGCGCAACCGCTTGTACACCGAGGAGCAGCCGTGATCACCGTCACCGAGTCCGCCGCCAGCAAGGTCAAGCAGCTGATCGAGGCCGAGGGCAACGCCGAGTTGTCCCTGCGCGTCGCCGTGCGCCCCGGCGGGTGCTCCGGCTTCAGCTACGAGATGTTCTTCGACACCGACATCGCGGCCGACGACATCAAGGCCGACCTCCCCGACGGCATCCGGGTCGTATCCGACCCGTCGAGTGCCCAGCTCCTGCACGGCGCCACCCTCGACTACAAGGACGCGCTGCAAGGTGGTGGCTTCGCCATCAACAACCCCAACGCCCAGCGCACCTGCGGCTGCGGCCAGTCCTTCTCTTGAACGCTTAGCCGCGTCGACGATTAGGCGTCGCTGGCGGCCGGCTCGCGCTGGTGCACGGGGCCTGGGGGCAGGTCTCCGATGCGTTTGGCGGCGACGACGAAGGCGGTGACCCATGCCATGGCGGCGAGGGCAGCGAGGCCGTGGACCGCCCACGAGACCCAGGCGACGCCGTCGGTCTGTTCCCGCAGCAGGTACTGCTGCTCGGAGACGAAGGGGGCGACGCGGTCGACGGCGGGGATCTCGGGCTCACCGATCTCGGGGTCGGCGGGGAGGCGGACGGGCACCGCCATCATCTCGCTGCCCCGGTGCAGGCGAAGGAGGGTCTTGCCCCGGCCCTCGACCGTGATCGGGCGCTCGGACACGTAGCGGCCCTCGCCCTTCCGCTCCATCTCGGCGATGACCAGCTCACCGCCCTGCCAGTTGATGGCCTGGAACCAGCGGGCGTCGTCGGCGGCGTCGGCCGGGGTGAGGATGACCTCGATGCTGGCCTCGCCGTCGCCCGCGTCGGTGAGGCGCAGGTCGGCCACCACGTCGCCGACGGGGCGGGGCATGGGGAGGGCGATGGTGGCCAGGGCGGCCAGCCCGGCGAGCACGAGGGCGGGGGTGGGCACGCGCCCGGCCCGCCCCTCGCGGCGCACGGCGCCGGCGAGGGCGGCGCCGATGACGGCGCCAGCCAGCGCAGCCACCAGCCCGTAGATGGCTGCCTCGGGCAGGAGGGAGGTGTTCCAGGGCTGGTAGCCGCCGTCGGACAGCGCCCAGTCGGCGTTCCACGCCCATTCGCCGGCGAGGCCGATGGTGCCGACACCGAGCCCCGACACCAGGGCGAAGCGGAGGCGGCGCTCGGTGCCGACCAGCCAGGCGGCGAGCTCGACGGCCAGCGCGGCGGCGACGTAGAGCCCGCCGTCGCGGGTGGGGACGGGCCCGCCGCCCTCGCTCTCGGCGCCGAAGCTGAGCAGGCCCGAGTAGGAGAGGAGCAACGACCCGACGGCGACGCCGATGGCCCAGCCCCGGCCGAGGATCAGGCGGATGGCGGTGAGGCCGATGCCCGCGGCGAGGCAGAGGAGGATCGGGAGGAAGAGCTGTTGGAACTGCGGCACGCCGAAGGCGAACTCGCCCTGGGCGGCGGAGAGGCCCTGGAGGGTGAGCCAAGCCCCGACGACGTGGATGCCCCGGTGCCACCGTGAGCTGCCCCCGCGGAGGGGGACGCCCGCTTCGGCCAGGACCAGCCAGGCGGCCAGGCCGGTGAAGGAGGCGCCGAGGATCATGACCATGTGGGGCGGGCTCCACATGGTCACGTCGATGCCGTAGGCGCCGTGCCACACCTCGTCGATGGGGAAGCCCGACACCGCCGCCACGCCGAGGGCGCCGAGCGGGATGGTCGACCAGGGGATGCGCAGGCCGCCCCAGCGCAGGCCGACGTCGACCCGGCCGAGGGTGGCGAAGAGGATGCCGAGGGCGGCCGCCGAGGCGATGAGCACCAGGCCGATGAGGATCGACATGTGGGGGGCGGTGAACAGCTCGTCGTCGCGGCCGAGGGCGATGTGCCAGGCGACGTCGCTGTAGAAGCCCTGCCCGGCCACGAGGAGGCCGAAGAGGCCGGTGCCCACCGTCGCCGCCGCCCACCCCGGGATCTTGGCGACGCGCTCGAGGGCGTCGGGGATCCGGAGCAGCGTGCGGTCGAGGATCCCGGTGGAGGTTGCCGGGGCCCGGCCGCCGATGAGCAGGGCGGTGACGACGAGCCCGAAGATCACGAGGAGGACGGTGAGAGGTTGCCAGCTGGCCAGGGCGCTGCCGCTGGCGTCGCCGCCGGGCCCGAGGTCGGCGGCGAGGGCGAAGGTGACGAGGTGGGTCATCGGCTGGTCTCCTCAGCGGTGACGGGCTCGGCGGGCATGGCCGGCAGCCTCAGTGACACCATGCCGTCCCAGAGGACGGTGGTGAGGTACTCGACGAGTCGGGAGCGGGGCATGGTCCGCCGGTCGACCCACCAGTCGCCGGCGGCGTGGACCATGCCGACGATGCCGTGGGCGATGGGCTCGGCTCCCCCCGAGTCGTGCCCGGCGAGGCGCATCTGCTCACCCAGCACGAGCGTCACCTGCTGGCTGACCTGGCGGATGAACCCCTGGAGCTCGTCGGCGGCGCCTGGCTCTTCCCGGGCGGCCCGGTGCACGAGGAACCGGTACAGCTCGGGGTCGGCCTCGATGAAGGCGACGAAGGTGTCGATCGTGGAGGCCAGCAGGTCGCGCGGCTCGGCGGCGGTGGCCAGTGAGCGCTGGAGCTCGGCCATGAGGTTGGTGGAGAAGCGGCCTGCGAGCGCGAGGACCAAGCCGTCGCGGTCACCGAAGTGGCGGTACAGGATCGGCTTGGTCACCCCGGCGGCGGCGGCCATCGCCTCCATCGAGATGGCCGGCCCGTCCCGGCGGATGGCCTCGCTGGCGGCGTCGAGCAGCTCCTCGCGGCGCAGGGCGCGTCGGGCCTCCTTGTCGGCTGTCCCATCGTCGTCCTTGCGGTCCCGGCGGCGCTCTCCCATGGACCGGACGGTACTGTTACGGGCGGTAACACGTCAACCCCGTCAGGAGGTGAGCGCGCGCAGGCTCTGCTCGAGCTCGGTGGAGTCGAAGGTGTAGTCGAGGCGGTCGACGACGGTGCCGTCGGGTCGGGCCAGGAACAGCACCGGCTCGAAGGGGAGTCCGTAGGCGCGCACCACGTCGGTGTAGGTGGTGGCGGTGGTGTCGGTGAACACCTCGGCGTGGATCATCGCCACCCGGTCGGCGTACGCCTCGTGCCGGCTCACGACGAGGTCGAGCACCGGGCCGCAGATCGCCGTCTGGCAGAACGCCGGCGTGGAGACGAGCAGCACGATGGACCGGTCACCGCCGATGACGTCGCGGAGGCTCTCGGCATGGAGCGGGCAGGGCGGGTCGGCGGTGCAGATGGGATCGACGCCCCGGGGGTTGGACCGCGTGGGGGTCTCTATGGCGACCAGGGGGTCGCCGGGGCGGGGCACGGCAGGGAGCTCGCCGGGCGGCATGGCGTTGACCACGGTCTCGGCCAGCGTGCCCTCGGCGTCGGCCACGATCCGCCATGCGCCGGTGGCGGTCAGGGTGGTCCGCAGCGGGAAGTACGGGCGGGGGATGCCCCGGTCGTGTCGCTCGATGGTGACGGCCTCGCCGAGCTCGCCGTCGGCGGGCCCCACCCGCACCGAGATCGACCGCGGCGGGTCGCTCAGCAACGCCCCTTCGGCGTCGGCGAGGGCGAGTGGGAGCCGGATCTCGTGTCCGACGGGCTGCTGCGCAAGGAAGACGCGCGCCAGGATCAGGCCGCCCTCGGCGCCCGTCTCCTCTGGTGCCTCCGCGTCGACCGGCTCACCTTCGCTGGTGGTGGTGACGGCGTCAGCCTCGGTGGTGTCCTCGTCGGTCGTCCCGCCGCCGCACGCGGCGAGGGCGAGGGTGCCGGCGCCGGCCAGTAGGAGGTGTCGGCGGGTCAGCGTGGGCCCGTCCCCGTCCGGCCCGACTCGGTCGGGGACGTCACCGCGGTCGAAGGCCACGGCGACAAACCTATCGTGGGCCCGTGGCCATCGGCATCGAGGTGAACGGCCGGGCCGTGGAGGTCGCCGACGACGGTGCCTCGTTGCTCGACGTCCTTCGGGATCGCCTCGGCGAGCGCTCGGTGAAGGACGGGTGCAGCCCGCAGGGGCAGTGCGGCTGCTGCACCGTGCTGGTCGACGGGTCGCCGAGGGTGGCGTGCGTGACGCCGGTTCGGCGCGTGGCCGGTCGTCGCATCACCACCCTCGACGGGTTGCCCGAGGTCGAGCGGCGCTCGTGGGCCGAGGCCTTCGTGGCCACCGGCGCCAGCCAGTGCGGGTTCTGCACCCCCGGGATCATCGTCCGCCTGGCGGCGCTGGCCGCCCGAACCGGTGCCGGCGCCGACGCCCCCGCGGTGGAGCGGGCACTCGCCGCCCACCTGTGCCGGTGCACCGGGTGGCGGACGATCCTGGAGGCCTGGGACGCCCGCGCTGCCGGGGTCGCGGGAACCGGGGGCCGCGATCTCGTGGCTGCTGCCGTCCGGGCGGGGATCGAGGGTGGCGCCCCCCAGGACGTCGGGCCCGAGGTGGCGCTGGGCGGTGGCGGCTTCGCCGACGACACCGCGCCTGACGGGTGCCTGGTGGCTGTGCCCGGCGTCGGGGGCGGTTGGGCCGTCGGCGAGTCGCTCGCCGAGGCGCGCCTGGCGGCGGGCAAGGTGCAGGGGCGCCGTTCCCCCATCGACCTCGTCCATCCGCTGGAGGTGCCTGCGGGCGACTGGGCTGCCACGCTTCGGACCACCTGGGTGGAGCCGGCCTACCTCGAGGTCGATGCATCGTGGTGCGAGCCGGGCGGGGCGCCGGCGAGCCCGCTGGCCAACGGTGGCGCCTTCGGGGGGAAGGCGGCGTCGGTGGCGCCGGAGGCCGCCGCCCGCCTCGCCGCGGAGCACGGGCGGGCGGTGCGGGTCGTGCTGTCGCGCGAGGACACCGTCCGCCTCGGGGACAAGCGACCACCGATGGCGCTGGGCGTCCGGGCGGACGGATCGGGCGCGGTGCGGGTCGTGCGCACCCCTGGTGTCGCCGCCGCCCTGGCCGAGGCGGCCCCGGGCTGGACGGTCGAGGAGGTCGACGTCGCCGGCCCGCCAACCTCCACGGCCCTGCGGGCAGTGGGGTGGGCCGAGGTGGCGGTCCTGCGTGCCGGGCTGGCGGGGGAGCGCGACGTGACCGTCGTCGCCCCGAGCGGGGCCCGGGCGACGGCGCGGGTGGCCGACGACGGCGACGTCCACGTGCAGGTGGACGCCGGCGCCGTGCTCGACGAGGTGGTGCTGCGCTCCTACTGCGTCGGCGCCGCCCACATGGCGCTCGGGTGGGCCCGGTCGGAGGGCATCGCCGTCGACGTCGACGGGGTGGTCCACGACCTGACGATCCGATCGTTCGGCGTGCTGCGGGCGTCCGAGACACCGCCCATCCACGTCGAGGTCGTCGCCGGCGACGGGCCCCCGGTGAACGGGTCCGACGCCGTCTTCGCCGCGGTGGCGGGCGCCGAGTGGGTCCGCCAGGGCTGTCCCGGTGCGTGGCCCCACGTCGGGACCGGCGGCGTCCGGGGCGCGTAGGTTGTGGCCATGGCCCCGCCCGTCGGTCCCTACACCCCCATCGTCCGTGCCGGTGACTGGCTCATCGTGTCCGGCCAGGTCGGCCTGGCCGACGGCAAGCTCACCGGCGGTGGCACCGCCGGCCAGCTGCGCCAGGCGATCGCCAACCTCGAGGGCCTGCTCGTCTCAGAGGGGGCGTCGCTCGCCGACGTGGTCAAGACCACGGTCTTCCTGCGCCACATGAACGACTACTCGCTCATGAACGAGACCTACACCGAGGCCTTCGGCGACCACCGGCCGGCCCGCTCGGCCATCGGAGTGGCCGAGCTGCCCGTCGGCGCTCTCGTCGAGATCGAGGCCTGGGCCTGGGTGGGCGACGGGTCTACGTCTGGGGCAGACTGATCCCGTGCTCGCCGGGATCATCATCGCCGTCGTCCTGATCGTCGCCATCCCCATGGCCGTCGTCATGAGCGGTGCCGCGGGGGCCGCCCTCCTCGGGTTCTTCCTCGTCGACGACGCCGAGCGCCGCCACAAGGGAAGCGAGCTCATCGACCTAAACAAGTAGGAGCCTCGGCCGAAGGCCAACGGGCCCCGAGAAAGCGCCTCGGGCGAAGGCCGAGACCGCAGAACGGCCATGGAACGGGTGGCGTCGACGGAAGGGCCCCGCCCGGAGCTTGCGGAGGGTGGGAGGGTTCCGTCGACGACGGGCCCCGTTACATCCCCCAGCGGGCTTCACCGAAGCGGTAGCCGACCGAGCGGACGGTGGAGATCAGGTGGGCCTCCTCCTCGCCGAGCTTGGCGCGCAGTCGCCGCACGTGGACGTCCACGGTGCGGGCGCCGCCGTAGTAGTCGTAGCCCCACACCCGGCTGAGCAGGGTCTCGCGGGTGAACACCCGGCCCGGGTGCTGGGCGAGGAACTTGAGCAGCTCGTACTCCATGTAGGTCAGGTCGAGGGGCCGGCCGGAGATGGCGGCCTGGTAGGTCTCGAGGTTGAGGGCGAGGGCGCCGTATTCGATGAGGTCGGGACGGGTCTGGCGGCCGGCGCGCCAGAAGAGGTGCTTGAGGCGAGCCTCGAGCTCGGCCTGGCGTACGGGGGCGAGGCAGAAGTCGTCGAAGAGGTCGTCGCGCAGCTCGAGCTCGCCGAGCTGGGCGCCGGTCACGAGCAGCAGCAGCGGCTCGAACGGCTCATCGCGCTTGCGCAGGTTGCGGCACAGGGCGAAGGCGCCCTCGGGGTCGACGTCGGCACAGACCAGCGCCCCGGCCCACCCGCTCTCCGGCTCGAGCTCGACGGCCGCGCCGGCGTCGGCGACGGCCTTCCACGGGTGGCCACCGAGGTCGAGGGCCTGAGCCACCTCGGGGGGCGCCGGGTCGGGGAAGAGCAGGATCGGTTCCATCGAGTCTCCCGATCAGAGGCGAGGCAGGTAGCGGTCGATCTCGAACTGGCTGACCTGGGTCTTGTAGTCGAGCCACTCCGCCCGCTTGTTGCGGATGAAGAACTCGAAGACGTGCTCGCCGAGGGTCTCGGCGACGAGCTCCGAGCGCTCCATGGCCTCGATGGCCTCGTGGAGGTTGCCGGGCAGCGGTTCGATGCCCTCGGCGAGGAGCTCCTCGGGGGTGAGGGCGTAGAGGTTGGTCCCGGCCTCGGGCGGCAGCTCGTAGCGCTCCTCGATGCCCTTGAGCCCGGCGGCGAGCACCAGGGAGAAGGCGAGGTAGGGGTTGCAGGCGGGGTCGGGCGACCGGAACTCGATGCGGGTCGACTCCGCCTTGCCGCGCTTGGAGTGGGGCACGTTGACGATCACCGAGCGGTTGTTGCGAGCCCACGAGACGTAGACCGGCGCCTCGAAGCCGACCACCAGGCGCTTGTAGGAGTTCACCCACTGGTTGGTGACCGCGGTGATCTCCGGGGCGTGGTGCAACAGCCCGGCGATGAACCCCTTTGCCACCTTGGAGAGGCCGTGCTCGTCGCCGGGGTCGTGGAAGGCGTTGGAGTCGCCCTCGAAGAGCGAGAAGTGCGTGTGCATCCCGGACCCCTGCATCCCGGCGATGGGCTTGGGCATGAACGTGGCGTACACACCGGCCTTCTGGGCCAGCTCCTTGACGACCAGGCGCACGCTCATCACCGTGTCGGCCATCGTGAGGCCGTCGGTGTGGCGGAGGTCGATCTCGTGCTGGCTGGGGCTGTCCTCGTGCTGGGCGTACTCGACCGGGATGCCCATCTCCTCGATGGTCAGCACCGTCTCCTTGCGGAGGCGGCTGGTGATGTCCGAGGCGGTGAGCTCGAAGTACGAGCCCCGGTCGAGCGGCTCGGGGTCGTCGTCGGCCGCGAAGTAGAAGTACTCGATCTCCGGGGCGGCGTAGAAGGAGAACCCCTGCTCGCGCGCCTTCTCGAGGGTGCGGCGCAACACGTTGCGGGGGTCGCCCTGGAACGGTGAGCCGTCGAGGTTGATGATGTCGCACACCACCCGCGCCACCGGGTCCTCGTCGGTCCCGTAGGGCAGGATCTGGAACGTCTTGGGGTCGGGCTTGGCGAGGACGTCGCTCTCCTGCACCCGGCTGAAGCCGTCGATGGCGGAGCCGTCGAAGGTCATGCCCTCGTCCAGGGCGTTCTCGAGCTCGGCCGGGGTGATGGAGAACGCTTTGGGCGTGCCGAGCACGTCGGTGAACCAGAGCTGGACGTAGCGCACCCCTCGCTCCTCGACGGTCCGCATGACGTAGTCCTGCTGGCGTTCCACGGGTCCTCCGGGCTGCATCGGGACAGGGGCCCCATCATCGCGCCGCGCCGCCCTGGCGCCCCTGTCGCCAGGCGCTGTTCACGAGCCGTTCACAAACGTGCAACGGCCGAGAAACCCAGGCCTAGAAGGCTCTCAGCCGTCCCTCGACGCCTCTCGCAAAGGAACCCCGTGCCCCACAAGGCTGAGTACATCTGGATCGACGGCACCGAGCCCACGGCCAAGCTCCGGTCCAAGACCAAGATCGTCGACGACGTGACCGACCTGCCGATCTGGGGCTTCGACGGCTCGAGCACCAACCAGGCGCCGGGCAAGGCCTCCGACTGCGTCCTCCGGCCCGTCTTCACCTGCCCCGACCCCATCCGTGGCGGCGACAACGTTCTGGTGATGTGCGAGGTGCTCCTCACCGACATGACCCCCCACGCGACCAACACGCGGGCCGCCCTGGTGGAGGTGGCCGAGCGCTACGCCGACCAGGAGCCGCTCTTCGGCATCGAGCAGGAGTACACCCTCCTGAAGGACGGGCGCCCGCTCGGCTGGCCGAGCAACGGCTACCCCGGCCCCCAGGGCCCGTACTACTGCGGCGTCGGCTCCGACGAGATCTGGGGTCGAGAGCTGGTCGAGGAGCACACCGACGCCTGCCTGGCCGCCGGGCTCGCCCTCTCGGGCACCAACGCCGAGGTGATGATGGGCCAGTGGGAGTTCCAGATCGGCCCCGTCGGCCCCCTTGAGGTCGCCGACCAGATGTGGGTCGCCCGCTGGCTGCTCTACCGCCTCGGCGAGGACCACGACATCGCCGCCACCCTCGACCCCAAGCCGATCCCCGGCGACTGGAACGGCGCCGGTGCCCACACCAACTTCTCCACCAAGGCCATGCGGGAGTCGTACGAGCCGATCATCACCGCCGCCGAGGCGCTCGGGAAGAAGGCGCGCGAGCACATCGAGCAGTACGGCGAGGGCGTCGACAAGCGCCTGACCGGCCTCCACGAGACCGCCCCCTGGACCGAGTTCAGCTACGGCGTGTCCGATCGGGGCGCATCGGTGCGCATCCCGTGGCAGGTCGAGAAGGACGGCAAGGGCTACATCGAGGACCGTCGCCCCAACGCCAACGTCGACCCCTACGTGGTGACCCGCCTCATCACCGACACCTGCTGCAGCGCTCTGGCGTAGCGATGCCCCACACGGGTCCTCTCGGTGCCTGCCCCTCGGGTCGGGCGCCGGAGGCCCCTAAGGTGTGCGCGCCCCGAACATCCCCCGGAGGAGAGCGCTGTGGAGCAACGTACGCCGGACGAGGTCCTGGCCCTGGTGCGCGACGAGGAGGTCGAGTTCGTCGACCTCCGGTTCTGCGACCTTCCCGGTGTCATGCAGCACGTCTCGATCCCCGCCTCCCAGCTGAGTGAGACCCAGTTCGAGGACGGGCACGGCTTCGACGGCTCGTCCGTGCGGGGCTTCCAGGAGATCCAGGAGTCCGACATGGTCCTGGTGGCGGACCCGAACACCGCCTACCTCGACCCGTTCCGGGCCCGCAAGACGCTGATCCTGCACTGCTTCGTTGCCGACCCGGTCACGGGCGAGAGCTACACGCGCGACCCGCGCTACGTGGCATCCAAGGCGGAGTCGTACCTGTACTCCACCGGCGTCGCCGACACCGCCTACTTCGGCCCCGAGCCCGAGTTCTTCGTCTTCGACGACGTGCGCTTCGAGACCAAGGGCAACTCGGCGTTCTACATGGTCGACTCCATCGAGGGCCAGTGGAACACCGGCAAGGACGAGGGCCCGAACCTCTCCTACAAGCCCCGCACCAAGCAGGGCTACTTCCCGGCGCCGCCGATGGACCACTACCAGGACCTGCGCTCGGAGATGGCAGCCACCCTCCACCAGGTGGGCATCCCCACCGAGCTGCACCACCACGAGGTGGCCAGCGGCGGCCAGGGCGAGATCGGCATCCGCTTCGACACCCTGCTCAACATGGGCGACAAGCTCATGACCTTCAAGTACGTGTGCAAGAACGTGGCGTGGGCGGCCGGCAAGTCACTCACCTTCATGCCCAAGCCGATCTTCCAGGACAACGGTTCGGGCATGCACACCCACCAGTCGCTCTGGAAGGGCGGCGAGCCGCTCTTCTTCGCCGAGACCGGCTACGCCGGGCTCTCCGACATCGCCCGCTGGTACATCGGGGGCCTGCTGTCGCACGCCCACGCCCTGATCGCCTTCACCAACCCGACCACCAACAGCTTCAAGCGGCTGGTGCCGGGCTACGAGGCGCCGGTCAACCTCGTCTACAGCCAGCGCAACCGCTCGGCGTCGTGCCGGATCCCCCTCGGCCAGAAGAGCCCCAAGGCCAAGCGTGTCGAGTTCCGCTGCCCCGACTCCACTGCCAACCCGTACCTGGCGTTCTCGGCCATGCTCATGGCCGGCATCGACGGGATCCAGAACCGCATCGAGCCGCCCGACCCGGTCGACAAGGACCTCTACGACCTGCCGCCCGAGGAGCTCGCCGAGGTCCCGCAGGTCCCCGGCTCGCTCGAGGAGGCGCTCGACGCCCTCGAGGCCGACAACGACTTCCTGAAGGCCGGCGGCGTCTTCACCGACGACATCATCGACACCTGGGTCCAGTACAAGCGGATCAACGAGGTCGACGCCCTGCGACTCCGCCCTCACCCCTACGAGTTCACCCTCTACTACGACATCTGAGCCGGAAGGACGCTGACCAGGGGTTTCGCGGGTCTTGAGGCCGCTCGTTCCGTCTGTGTTCCGTGGGAGCGGTGGTCGGGGACGGTGCCGAGTGGGCAATGACGGGCGATCCGCGTGATGGGCGTCGTAGGATTTGCCTATGGCGCGCCGCCTCGAGGATCTGTCTGACGACCCGGTGCTCGTCGTCATCGACGAGCACGAGCCGGTAGGGACGTTCGACGATTGGCTCGCGCTCCTCGACGGGGACGAGCCCACCGACGTCGACGCCAACGCCGCGGAGATCCTCAGGGACATCCGCGAACACGGCGAGCGTTGACCGACATCGTCCTCGATGCTTCGGCTGGCGTCGAGCTCGCGCTCCGCACGCCAGTGGGCCGTCAGCTCCGCCGCCGGTTACCGACAGGCGCCACAACATGGGTGCCGGAGCACTACTACGCCGAAGCCACGGCGGTGCTTCGCCGCGAAGAGCTCAGCGGTCGACTCGCGCCGAGACGTGTTCAGGCGGCGCTCGACCGGCTGCTCGCCGTCCCTGCGCACAGGTTCGCGGTCAAGCCGCTCATGCCTGAGGCCTGGCGGCTGAGGCACAACCTGACGATCGCGGACGCCCTGTACGTGGTCGTCGCACAACATCTCGGCGCAGAGCTCGTCACCACCGACCTGAGGCTGGCGAACGCACCCGGGCTGCCGGTGGCGACGAGAGAGGGCGTCGAGTTCCTCGAAGGCGAGATCTCCACGTCGCTCTCCGTTCCGAACTGGTGGGTGAGAGACGGTGACGGCTCCGATGGAGGCACCCTCGTAGGCCCGTTCTCACCGGCCGGATGCTGCCCATAAGGAAGGGGCATTCCCCCGGGGAGCGGTGCAGCGACGCGCCCAAACCAGAGATCGCAGGGTGTTAGCCCGGACAGTCGCGCCGACCTCTTCTGCCAACTCACGCCGAACTGCGTCGGCCGGTGCCTCGTCGTGCCCTCGACCGCCGCCAGGGAACTCCGCAACAACCGCCGACGGCCCACGTTCCACTGCCATGAGGGATCTTGCCGTCATCGCGCCGGCATACAGCACCGACTCCTCCGCCCACAGCTCGGCCATCACGATGATCAGCGTGCCGCAACCAGCGCATCTCGGTGCCGTTTGGCAGCAGCTGGTGGCCAGTCGTCATCCCCAACACCTTTCCCGGCTGCCGTCGTCTCTCGCCGACTGGTCGTCAGGTGACGGTGAGCGAAGACCTCATGCCGGCCTCCCAGTGACCCGGGAGATGGCAGCCAAGCAGCAGCTCGCCCGGCTCGTCGAAGGTGACTTCGAGCGTGCCCGACTCGCCCGGTGCCAGGGTGATGCTGGGTATCTCACCGTCTCCTTCGCCGTGGTGATGGTCGCCGTGGCCGCCGCTGGCCAGCTCCTCTTGTTGGCGGGCAGTGGCGATCATCGCTTCGTGCTCGACCTTGCCGGTGTTCGTGAAGACGAAGCGCACCGGCTCGCCGGCCCGGACCATGAGCTCGGAAGGTTCGTAGCCGAAGTCCTGCATCTCGACTTCGACGACGGTCATCTCGTCAGCGCCCTCGCTGGCGGTGTCGGGGGAGGAGGTATTCGTGGTGGTGTCCGAGCCGGAGCCATCGTCGACGGTCGTGGCGGTCGTCGTGGTCGGGGTGTCCTCGGAGGTGGCGGTCCCGGTCTGGGCGACGTCGGTGCTGTCGGAGCCACAGGCCCCCAGCACGAGGACAAGGACTCCGACGAGGATGAAACGGCGGAGAAGCGAGCGCATATTCCACATGATCGGTGCTCAACACGCGGATCGGGAACGGGCATGTGTCACACATCGGAGGGCCATAGGTCCCAACTCACGGCGTACTGGATTCAACAGTCGCCGGAGAACGCTCCCCTTCGCGCGCGGCACATCGCGAGAACGGACGCGCAGGTCGACGGCTCGGGCTCATCGGCCCTGGTCACGAAACCGCCGGTTCTGACCTACGACATCTGAGAACGGGGTTGCATGCCTCGGGTGCGGCTACGTTTCGCGGCCGTGTCACTGCCCCGCGATGCGGCACCAGAGGCTGCTGGACCCCTCGGCGGGTACGGGCTGCTCGGTGCGGACGTCCGGGCCGGCGCCCTCGGGGAGCCACCAGGAGACCCGCTCGTCGACGAGCGGGACTCGGAGCGGCTCGTGCGCCTGGTGGCCGACCGGCGTACCGCCCAGCTCGACGTGGCCGGCCGGCTCGGCTTCCAGGTGGACGACGGCTCGAGAGTGGTGGTCGCCGCCGCCCCCGGGACCGACGATGCCGAGGTCGCCATGTGGCTGCACGGGACGGTGGCCGCCCTCGTGCTCGGCCAGCAGGGGCGCACCGCTCTCCACGCCAGCACCGTGGCCGTCGGAGAGGGGGCTGTTGCCATCGCCGGGCGTCGGGACGCAGGGAAGTCGACCACCGCCCTCGAGCTCCGACGCCGGGGCCACCGGCTGGTGACCGACGACGTGAGCCCCGTCGACCCCGTGGCCGGGGGGCGGCCAATGGTGGTCCCCTTCGGGCGGGCCCTGCACGTGTGGCCCGAGACCGCCGAGCGCCTCGGCGTCGATGTCGGCGACGCGCCGCCGGTGGCGGCGGCCAGCGCCAAGCTGTCGGTGCCGGTCACCACCGAAGAGGGCGCAGAGCTGACCCACGTGGTCGTCCTCGACCCCGCCGCCGGCGTGGCCGAGGTGGGGTCCATCCGGGTCACCGGTGCCGAGGCGGTGACCATGGTGGGTGCCAACGCCTACCGGGTTGAGGTGATCAGCCGGCTGTGGCCGGCCGAGCTGTTCCGCTGGACCACCTGGCTGCCCACCGTGGTGGCTGTTCACGTGGTCCGCCGCCCCGAGGAGGGCTGGTCGGTGACCGAGGTGGTCAACACCATCGAGACCCTGGTGGCGGGGGGATAGGGGGTCGGGGTTGGGCGGTCAGAGGTGCTCGACGTTGTCGCTGGCGGGAAGCCGCCGTCGGCAGTCGAGCACGTAGGTGGCATTGGTGATGACCGTCTGATAGTCGAAGTCGTCGTGGTCGACGAGGAGCACCACGGCGTCGGCGGCACCGACTTCCTCGGCGGTGGCCTCGACCCGTCGAACGCCTGGGGGAGCGTGGACCTCGAGCACGTGGGGGTCGGCTGCTCGCAGGTCGGCGCCGAGGGCGTGGAGCTGTCGGGCGATGTCGTGGGAGGGGGATTCACGGGCGTCGCCGGTGTTCTTCTTGTACGACAGGCCGAGGAGGAGGATGCGGCTGCCGTTGACGGCCTTCTGCTGGCGGTTGAGGGCGACGGTGAGGCGCCGCACCACGTAGTCGGGCATGTGGTCGTTGATGTCGTTGGCCAGCTCGACGAAGCGGAACGACTGACCGAGGGTGCGCTTGACCTGCCAGGAGAGGTAGGAGGGGTCGATGGGCAGGCAGTGGCCGCCGACGCCGGGGCCGGGGGTGAAGCGCATGTAGCCGAAGGGCTTGGTGCTGGCGGCGTCGATGGCGGCCCACACGTCGATGCCGAGGTCGCCGGCGAACATGGCGAGTTCGTTGACCAGGGCGATGTTGACGTGGCGGAAGGTGTTCTCCAGCAGCTTGGTGAGCTCGGCCTCCTTGGGGGAGGAGACCGCCACCGTCGTCTCCACCAGCTGGTCAAAGAAGCCCTGCACCTTGGCTAGCGACGCGGCGTCGATGCCGGAGACCACCTTGGGGGTGTTCTCGAAGGTCCAGGTGGGGTTGCCGGGGTCGATGCGTTCGGGGCTGTAGCCGAGGTGGAAGTCCCGACCGGCGATGAGGCCCGATGCCTTCTCGAGGAGGGGCGCCACCAAGTCCTCGGTGGTGCCCGGATACGTCGTCGACTCGAGGATGACGGTGGCGCCGGCGGTGAGGAGCCGTCCAACTACCCGGCTGGCTTCCTCGATGTAGCTGAGGTCGGGGGTGCCCTCGGCCAGGGGCGTTGGGACGGAGATGACGGCGTAGTCGAACCCGGCGCAGGTCTCGATGGTGTCGGTGGGGGTGTAGCGGCCGGTGGCCAGCGCGGCGGCAAGGCGCTCGTTGGGGATGTCTTCGACGAACGACTCACCGGCGGCGAGCTGCTTGATCTTGTTGGCATCGACATCGAAGCCGACCACGTCGAAGCCAGCGTCGACGGCCCGCATGGCGACGGGCAAACCCACGTAGCCCTGGGCGACGACGATCACCTTGTCTGGCTTGGTCATGTCAGCGGGCTCCTCGGGTCGTTCCGGTTATGGTCGCCGCCGTGCCTGAGCTGAGCAAGGTCGTCGTGACGGGTGGTGCGGGCTTCATCGGCGCCAACCTGTGCCGTGCGTTCGCCACCGACGACCGCTTCGGGGAGGTGGTCGCCTACGACAACCTCTCGACCGGCAACCCCGCCAACCTCGACGGGTTCGAGGTGCAGCTGGTGGAGGCCGATATCCTCGACGCCGCCGCGCTCGACGACGCGGTGGGCGGGGCGAGCGCGGTGGTGCACCTTGCGGCCCGGCCCAGTGTGTCTCGCTCGATCGCCGACCCCATGGCGAGCCACGAAGCCAACGCTACGGGCACCATGCAGGTGCTGGAGGCGGTGCGCCGGGCCGGCGGGCCGCACCTGATCGTGGCGTCGTCGTCGTCGGTCTACGGGGCCAACCCCACGCTGCCCAAGACCGAAGACCTCCTCACCGCCCCGCTCTCCCCTTACGCCGCCTCCAAGCTGGCCACCGAGGCCTACGCCCTGGCCCACGGCCATTCGTTCGGGCTCGACGTGCTGGCCTTCCGGTTCTTCAACGTGTTCGGTCCGCTGCAGCCCGCCGGCCACGCCTACGCCGCAGTGGTCCCGGCGTTCGTGGCCGCCGCGTTGGCGGGCGAGGCGCTGCCGGTGCACGGCGACGGCCGCCAGACGCGCGACTTCACCTACATCGGATCGCTGGTGGACGTGATGACCGACGCCCTCCTGCGCCGTGTCGCCAGCTCCACACCGGTGAACCTGGCCTTTGGCGGCCGGTTCACGCTGTTGGAGGCCATCGAGGTGCTGGAGGGCATCCTCGGCCATCCCCTCGAGCGCCGGCACGAAGCGCCCCGCTCCGGCGACGTGCGCGACTCGCAGGCCGACCAGACCCGCCTACGTTCCCTGGTGCCCGACGTGGAGCCGGTGCCCTTCGAGGAGGGGCTCCGCCACACCGTCGACTGGTTCAGCTCCCTGAGCTGAGCTGAGCTCACGTTTGCTCCTCGATCGGGCCGCCGCGTGGAACACCACCTCGGGCCGGCGCTCCAGGAAGACCTGGGAGATGCGCTCGTGATCGAGCAGAGTGGCGGGATCGGACACCGCATCTCCCGCTCCTGGCACGACCTGACCTACGGCGCCCGCCACCCGGGGCGGCGCGTGGCGGCGCTGGCGGGGCTCGGCGTGGTCGCCGGACTGGGCGAATCGGCGGTGGTCGTCCTCGTCGTCCGCCTGGCCGCCGGGGGGACCGGCCTCGACAGCCTGCCGGGCGCCGACGCCCTGCCGAGCGGGACGGTGGTGCTCGGTGGCCTGGCCCTCGGGGTGCTGGCCGTGCTGGCCGCCGCTCACCTGGCCTCGGCGGTGCTGACGGCGCGGGTGGGAGCCGAGGCCGAGCACCACGTGCGCCTCGAGCTGCTCGACACCTACCTGGCCGCGCCGTGGGCCGCCCAGTCGGCCGATCGGCTCGGCCAGCTCCAGGACCTGGTGCTGCGCAACGCCAGCCTGGTGGGCCACGGGGCGCAGCAGGCCGCCACCGCGGTGGCCGCCGGGGTCAACCTCGTGGTGGTCGTGGTCGCCGCGGCCGCCATCAGCGTGTGGTCGACCGCCGGCGTGGTCGTCATCGCCGCCCTCGCCGTCGGCGTGGCCCGCCCCTTCCGGTCCCGCACCCAGCGGGTCGCCCACCGGGCGGCGTCGACCACCGCCATGCTGGCCGCCGAGGTGGCCGAGACCGCGCAGCTGGCGAGGGAGGTCGCCGTGTTCGGTGGGCGCGACGCCGCCCGCGCCCGCGTGGCCGACCTCGTCGCCGTCGCCGCCCACCAGATCGAAGCGGTGCGCACGTCGGCAACGGCCGTCCCCGCCCTCACCCGCGACGTGACCGTGGCCGTCCTGGTCGTCGGGCTGGTCGTGGTGGTGGGCACCGTCGACGTCCCCCTCACCGTGCTCGGCGCCACCGTGGTCCTGCTGCTGCGGGCGCTCTCCCATGCCCAGACCATCGCCGGGGTGAGCCACCGCCTCGCGGAGCGCACCTCCAACCTGGAGCGGATCCGGCGCCAGCTCGCGGCCTGGCGCACGCTGCGGCCCGCGGTGCGGGGGTCGCTGCCGGTCGACGATGTCGGCGAGGTGGTGCTCGAAGGCGTCGGCTACACCTACCCGGGAGCCAGCCGGCCGGCGCTGCGGGAGGTCGACCTTCGCATCGGCCGCCACGAGCAGGTCGGGATCATCGGCCGCACCGGGGCGGGCAAGACCACCCTCGCCGGCCTGCTCCTCGGCGTCCTCGAAGCCGGCACCGGCCGCCTCGAGGTCGACGGGGTGCCCCTCGGCGACCTCAACCCAGTGTCGTGGCGGCGCCTCACGGCGTGGGTGCCCCAGGACCCCCAGCTGCTCACCGGCACCATCGCCGAGAACATCCGCTTCCTCCGCCACGAGCTGGACGACGCTGCTGTGCTCGACGCCGCCGAGCACGCCGGCCTGACGCCCGAGCTGGCGGCGTGGCCCGACGGCATCGGCCACCACGCCGGCCCTGGGGGCTCGTCGTTGTCGGGGGGGCAGCGCCAGCGGGTGGCGCTGGCCCGGGCCCTGGCCGGCAGCCCTCGCCTCCTGGTGCTCGACGAGCCGACCAGCGCCCTCGACGCCCACACCGAAGCTGCCGTGCGCCAGGCGCTCGCAGCGCTGCGAGCGACCACCACGGTGGTGGTGATCGCCCACCGGCTCTCCACCCTCGACGCCTGCGACCGGGTGGTCGTCCTCGACGAAGGGGCGCTCGTGGCTTCGGGCCCGGCCGCCGAGCTGGCCCAGACGAGCGCCTACTACCGGGAGGTGGTGGCCCTCTCCACCATCCGCTGAGCCCACCCGGGAACCCTCCGGAACGGGAGCAGGAGCGAGCTCGCTCCGGTGTCGAGCAGACGCAAAGGAAAAGCGCTGCCGACGACACCGGCCCGGTAGCGGAGTCCCCGCCGCATCCGTAGCGCATGGAATCGGCGGTCGAGCCGACCCTCCTCCCCCCGGAGGCACGTCGACCACATCAACGTGGTGAGCCGGGCAGCCCTCCGGCGCTCGCTGGAGCTCAGGCCCACGACCCTCTGAACCCGTCGTGGAGCCAGCCGGGCGGCCATGGCCCGTGATCCCTCGACGGTGACCGCCAGGCCGAGGCGGTGCGCGAGGGCACACGTCGCCACCCACGACGCCGCGTCCACGTCAGTGAGCAGGCGCGTCACGTCGACCAGCCACTTCATCCGCATGAAGTGGTGCTTGGCGGCGTGGACGGTGACGAACAAGCGCTCGTGCTCGTCACCGAGGATCGCCACGTCGGCACCGGCCACCGCCATGCTGGTGCGCGCGGCCCATGCCTCGTCGAACGGCAGGGGCAGCAGCTCGTGCTTGGTGAGTCGCCAGTGGATCTCCACCGGCTGCCGACCCGGTGCGCTGAAGACCAGCTGGTTGTTCATGGTCAGGACCAATCGCCGACAGGGGTCGGCGAGCGGAGAGGCGGCCGGTCCGACGCTCGTGTGGTACCCGAGGTCTCGCATGACGCCGTCGGCGGCTGCCAGGTCGGCGGTATCGACCAGGAGGTCGATGTCACCGCAATGGCGGCCGGCGAGGTTACCGGTGGTGCGCAGGGCGAGCGGGATGCCCTTGAGGGTCAGGACCCGGATGCCGGCAGCATCGAGTGCCGCGACCAGCTCGACGAGCTGGCGGCTCGCGGCGAGGGCCACGGTCGTGTTGCGTCGCTGCTTGGCCTCGAGCCAGGCCTCGTCGCTCGCCGTGAGGCCGAGCCGGTCGCGCCACGGTGCCAGCACGGGGCCGACGCGGTGCGCCTCGACCGCGTCTTGCAGGGAGATGCCGGCTGGCCACGACGCGCCCGCGGCTGGCTCGTCTCTCTCCCAGGCCAGGCAGGCCCGGAGGACTCGAGCGAGCGCGGCGCCACCGGTGGGGTCCTGCGCCGCCGGGCCGGTCATCGCCTCAACGTAGCGGGGGTGTCGTCACGTAGCCTGGGGGCCGTGGGAGCCATCGCCTCGTCGAGCCGGCCGGTCCGCCGCCCAGCGGTGCTCGACGCCGTCGTCGACGACGAGGTGGTGATCCTCGGCGAGGCCGACGGCGCCTACCACGGGCTCGACCCGGTCGGAGCCCGAGTGTGGCAGCTGCTCGACGGCGAGCGCACCGTGGAACAGATCTGCGAGCAGCTGGTCGGCGAGTTCGACGTGACGACCGAGGCGTGCCTGCGCGACGTGACCACCTTCCTCGACGACCTCGCCGCCAACGACCTGATCGAGGTCGCTCCCGGGGCTCGTCGGTGAGCCGTCGGCGGCTCGCGCACCGGGCCGCCGTGGTGGAGGCGGCCGTGCTGCTCACCGTGGCCAAGGTGGCGGTGGCAGTGGTGCCGTTCCGCCTGCTGCGCCGGGTGCTGGGCCAGCACTCGCCGGCGGGCGACGAGACGTTCGGCCCGCTCCCGCCGGCGGCCTGGCGGTGCGGCAGGGCCGTCGAGGCCGCGGCGCGGCGGCTGCCCTTCGCCACCGCGTGCCTGCCGCGGGCGATCGCCGGCCAGCTCATGCTGCGCCGCCGCGGCCTCGCCGGCACCGTGGTGTTCGGGCTGGCCCGCCAGGACGGCGCCCTGCTCAACCACGCCTGGCTCGAGCACGAGGGAGCAGCGGTCCTCGGCCACCAGCACGACGTCGCCTACGCGCGGACGGTCGAGCTACGAGCGGGCGGGTTGCGATGAGGGTTGGTGAGGGGGCTAACTATGAGAGTTCAATAACCCGCCGTCCGTCCCAGTTCCTATATTCGCTGCGGCATCAGCCAGCTCGCCCAGGGTTCGCCGCTCAGGCGGCGACCACGTCCGCCGCTCGGCTGCACCGCTGCTGTCCTGCTCGTACGGCTTGATCGTCACCACCATCTCCGTCGTTGGCCTGCGCC